>CAZKCA010000015.1:0-1502 GCA_964551495.1 uncultured Candidatus Saccharibacteria bacterium | reverse complement strand
CCAATGCAATTGTTCCGTGCTCGCAGTAGCGAGTCTGCGGATCTTCTTGGTGAAACCTACATTCCTAGACCTTCAGCCCAATTTTCGTGAATTATGCCATAGATCCAAGCAGCTGTTTTCCCAAACAGTGCAATTATTTTTCTCCGCAGCTTGTTGAGGTTGGTAACAACTTCTCGAATAGTGTGTGTAAGTAATTCATTATAAAAATATACCATATCAATGCCCTCCATTATTTGAAAAATCCATTTTAATGTCGGGTTTTCAACTTCTTTCCCCAGTTGGTTAGGTAAAGTCGTTTCATGCACCTTTAGTTGCTCCCTAAGTTTGTATTGACCAAAGTTATAGATCATTAAGCAAAGGGTCATGACCATCATCAGAGCCTCTATCCTTTTGGGTAGCTTGAGAAAAATCGAATCCACCATGAACCACGGGTCTTTTAAAAATCGAAACCCACCTTCCACTTTCTGTTGTTCTTTATATTCCTCCAAAATTTGATCATCTTTATAATGTTCTTTATCAAGTTCATTAGTAGCTAAAATAAATCTACCTTTCTTATTCAAAACATCTGCTATTTTTGTTTTATCTCTTGTGAATTTTGCATCCACTTTATAGCCAACTATAACCTTTTCAGCTCCATTTTTGGGCTTACCTCGTCCAGCATGCTTACTCAATGGTACAACTTGTGCCTCTATTGTATGTAATTTATATTCCTTTTTGATCCCCTCAAGCGCCTTGATGGCATCTTGTTCACAATGAAATTTCTGTTTCCCAAAATGACATAGCTCTTTTTGTAGCTTCTCCTCTTCTCTTTCTAACTTCTTCTCAAGCGTTTTTTCTTCACGCTGATAAGCTTGCTGCGAAAATACCAATAACCATCTCTGGTTTATTCCTCCATAACAAGATTCGTACCCGGCTGTTTTATACCCTTCTTCTCGTTCTATCCATGCAATTTCTTCATCATTTTTCCCTATCAAATTTCTTGCTTCAGCTATTGCTTCGGGAACACGCGTAACCCACACATACTCATTGATTTTCAATAATCTTTCTTTTGTGTAGAGGGCAGAATCTGCTATCCATTTAAACTTTCCCTTTACATCTATCTGTCCGCGAAAATCTTCCACTCTTTTGATCGTCTCATGAAAGCTCACCTTATCAGAGCTATTTCCATCCAGTGGATCCATCCATATGGGAATTGAACTAGGGCCGTTCACGACTAGCGAAAGAATAACTTGTTTAAGGTCTGGCCGATGATCCTTAGAAAATCCACGTGCAACTTCAATGATTTTTGGGTTATCATTCACTTCATATGCTCCATGAACCAGTATTGAAGTCGTATCGAGATGGTTTGTATCCTCAAGTAAATTATTATCCATTGCCACTCCAAAAGCTACTTCAGCAAATAATTTACTCGCGCCATATTCCGCAATATCATCCAGTGCATGGCCTAAGGTATACTCTGTAATGTCCTTTGCCTCTAAATCTGACCCTAAAAGCCTTTCTAT
>CAZKCA010000014.1:0-1760 GCA_964551495.1 uncultured Candidatus Saccharibacteria bacterium | reverse complement strand
AACAATTTGAAGCATTAACTACTATGCAAGGCTTACCGGCTCTTATGGATGAATTGAAAAAACTACAAGAAAAACAAGCTGAATTGGATGCAAAATAAGGGGGTACGGGTATGGACATAATGGTTAAGGTGTCTGATTTGAAGAAGATGGCTCAAGAGTTGGAAAGTGAAGGGATAGAGTATGTGGAAATAAGCATGATGGATGCTCACGAGTTCCAGGGCGAAACATTTCCAAAGTCTCTAAACTTCATGGGTAATGATGGCAATGGTGGGGGAGTCGATTTTGAAGGAATTGACCATGTAGAAATAGATTTTTGCTATAAATTAAATGACAATGAGTATTAGACACTTATCTAGCGGTTGGGTGAGCGCAGCGAGCAAAAATTACGTTCCTATACAACCACAATGAGCGGATCAGTGAGAGCAACCACGTAAAAAGTTAGTCCATTCAGCTACCTTCCCCTATCAATGCGCCCGGGAGGGCAAGAGTGAGACTAATAAAATTTGGAGTTTTTATATACTAGACTAAGTATCATATTTCCGTAAAAGGGGGTGAGAGATTGATATTAAAAGAAAAAGCATATAAAGAAAATGTGGCTATTTTAAAGCGCTTTGGAGACAAAATGTATAAGCTGACAGTACTAAAGTCCATCTGCAATCCAAACGTCGAAAATACAGACCGTAAGAGAGCGGAGAAGGGTACTGTAAATGATAGCAAGATAGAAAATAATATACAGAGAGCAAGAAGTAAAATATTTGAGTTAGCCTATTGTAATCCATGGGAGTATTTCGTGACATTCACGATAGATAAAACAAAGTACGATAGGTATGATTTGAATAAATATCATGACGCTTTATCTAATTGGATTCAGTACTATAACCGAAAGCATGAAACCAAAATCAAGTATTTATTTATCCCTGAGCAACATAAGGATGGGGCATGGCATGAACATGGTTTTATAATGGGTTTACCCATAGAGCATTTGAGATTGTTCACTTTGGATGAGAAATTGCCGGACTATATTAGGGACAAGCTATTAAAGGGCGAAAAAGTCTATGATTGGACACCATATCGAGAAAAGTTCGGATTTGTTAATTTTGAACCAATAAAAAATGCGGAAGCTGCAAGCAAGTATGTAACGAAGTACATAAATAAGGACTTATCGAAAAGCATAACCGAAGTAAATGCACATATGTACTATCCATCAAAGGGATTGAAAAGAGCTGAAGAAATAAAAAGAGGCACTATGTTTGGCGACATAGAACCTCAATGGGATTTTGAGAATGAGTATGTCAAAATAATGTGGATTAAAAATGACAAACTCCAAAACGAGTACTCTCAAAACATCACTTCTGATGCTAATTTTAACAAAATAGATGCAAATAAGCAACTGAAACCATTGCGCTACAAGTGGAAAGACAAGGTTCCACAAGAAGAAATATAGGGGGGTCCCGAGCAACCATCATTCATGAGGTTGCCGGGCCCCTTATCTCATGTGTACTATGATACACGAAATATACTTCGTGAAAAATACTTCCGGAAAAATACTTCATAGCAGAATTGGAAAAGATTTCTTTACAATGTGTTAAAGTGATGTTACTATACCATCAAGGAGGTGATTATTATGGCAACGAAAAATCCTAGAGTAAATATAACACCCTCACCAGAATTGAAGAAGTGGTATGAAGACCAAGCCAAAGAAATGGGAATATCTATGAGCGGTTTAATAGTGGTTGCAATGAGACAATACAAGCAACAAT
>CAZKCA010000013.1:0-2313 GCA_964551495.1 uncultured Candidatus Saccharibacteria bacterium | reverse complement strand
CACTAAAAGCATTTCCCATTCCGTTTGCAAAACCTAGCTCTTTCCCTTGCAAATCACTCCTACCTAAAATACTTAAATCAAATATTGTTGATTTGTTACTAAAGTTGGTTTCAAAATTAAAGAATTGAGGTTCTCTAGGATTTATTTTATTTGGAGTACGGGTGTTATAATTGTAAGGAGTGTAAATTCCCCTATACCCTTCCTTTAGTCCATAAAGATCGAAATGTGTTAGCGGGCAATTATGGACATAGGCATAGAGATTAGGTCCATCATGGAATCCTTCGGGATCGGGAGTGATCCAGCGTCCAAGATGTGGACTGTAATATCTTCTTCCAAAAAATAGGTAGTTGGTTTCTTTGTCTAAGCGTTTACTTGCAAATCTCCATGGCGAGGTGTTTGTTTGTGTGAGCTCTTCTCCAAAGGCGCTATATCTATTGGTTTCTACTTGTTTGGTTGTGGTGTCTATTAGGCTGACTATGCTTCCTTGATGATCATGGATCGGTATGTAGCTTTTGTCTTTTAGTTCGAGAAGTATGGCTGCTCCTATCTCGGCTCCTTGGCCTTCACCTAGAATGCGTAGTTCTTTTTGATGGATCCCTATTTCGTTGTCTCCATCCCATAGGTAGCGTTCTTTGTTTTTTGTGATTCTTCTATGGAATGGGTCATATTGATAGTGGGTTTCTTCATCTGCTTTGGTGACTTTGATGAGTCTGTCTTGGGTGTCATATTCATAGGTGCAATCTTTTGTAGTGATTAGATTTCCATTTGTGTCGTAGGTGTACTCGTTATTTATGATCTGGCATAGATCATTATGTTCATACTGAAGATTGTCTTTGTTTAATCTGTTGTGTATGGAGTCGTAATTAAATCGATGTTCATTTTCTTGGGTGAGTTGATCTAAGTCGTCGTAGATGTAGTAGTTATCGCATGTTCCGATGGGGTCTTTGGTGTGTATATGTGTTAAGTTGGTATTGTCGTAGGTGTAATTTGCTTGGTAGAAGGGAGTAATCTTGCAACCTTTTTGTAGACACTAAGAACACAGAATTTGTTGTTTTTCATATTCAATTTCAAACATCTCTGGTGATTGGTATCCCAAAGTGGAATGAAGCCGTTTTCGATTATAAAAACCTTCAATATATTCAAATAACAAGCTTTTAGCTTGTTGTTTTGTTGAAAATTTTTGTAAATAAATCAGCTCTGTTTTTATCGTATGAAAAAAGCTTTCTATTGCTGCGTTGTCATAGCAACTTCCACTATTCATGCTTAAAATAATTGATTGATCCTCACAAATTTTCTTAAAGTGATCACTTGTATACTGTCATCCTCTATCCGAATGATGAATAAGTCCACTTTCCGGCTTTCTCCTAAATATTGCTTTTTTTAATGCCTTCTCAACTAACTCAACACGCATATGATCCTCAATAGCCCATCCAACTACTTTTCTAGAAAATAGATCTAATATTGCAGCTAGATAAATCCAACCCTCCCCAGTTTTAATATACGTGATATCTGAAACCCATAATCGATCCGGATGATCTGCGTTAAAGTTTTGTTTCAGTAAGTTAGGGGCTGCTCTTTCAGAAACTTTTTTACGTTTTTGAAAGGCTCTATTCATCTTTGCTCGCAAACCTTCTTTTCTCATAAGTTTAGCGACTCTTTTTTTTGAACAGGACCATCCATTCTTTTTCAGTGAGGCATGAATACGAGGACTTCCATATAATCCTCTATGCTCCTCATAAAGACATTTGATCTCTTGATTAAGCTTAATCCAGCTCTGTCAAGGATGGCTCTCGATTTAAATAAGCGTAATAACCGCTTCTGGAGACTCCCATAACTTTAGCCATCTTCTTCAATGGAAATTGGTCAGAATTTCTTTTCATAAATTCAAACCTTATGTTCTCCGATTCGAGAAGATGGCTACTGCCTTTTTTAAAATATCTCTTTCTAACCTCAAATCGGCAATCTCACGTTTCAGCGCTATTAATTCCTCATTAGAATTTTTTACTATTCCTTTTCCCTTAAAGCTATTCGATCCATCTTTTTTGTAATCTTTAATCCATGCATAAAAAGTTTTCTCATTAATGCCAAAATGCTCTGCGATTACTCGAGCTGGTTTTCCAGTATTCAAGTAATGTTCTACAGCATCTATTTTAAATTGTTTGTCGTATTGTTTTTGCTGTTTTACCATTTAAAACCTCACATAAAATATTATTCTATTTGTCTGTGTTTTAATTGTCCTTTAAATGGTAGCAAGATCAATTGTTCCAAAACTCAATAAATCCAATACATAGCGTATGAAAGACCGGGTCATTC
>CAZKCA010000012.1:0-2362 GCA_964551495.1 uncultured Candidatus Saccharibacteria bacterium | reverse complement strand
AGAGATAACTGAAAGGTCGGACGAAAGTCCGACCTGTTTTCTTTTATTCAACCTTTAGGAGATCTATCTCAAAAATTAGTGTAGATCCGGCTGGTACAGGACCATAATCAATAAAACCATAACCCATCTCTGGTGGAACAGTGATCATTCTTTTTCCTCCCTCTCTCATATTTACAATCCCTTTGTCCCAACCCTCTATAACCTGACCAACACCCAATACAAACTGAACCGGTTCACCTTGTATAATAGAACTAGCTAAAATCTGACCATCAGTGAATCTTGCTGTGTAATGCAAAGTTACTCTACTTCCAGCAATGGCCATTTTACCCCCACCTATTAAAACTTCTTGGACCTCTAATTCTGGACCAGAACTAAGTGAAAGATTTTGATTATCACCTCTAAATACAGACATTATTGCTGGACCAAACATAAAAAAGAATCCAACTATAAAAATGGATACCACCACAGCCACCCATTCCTTTTTTTCTAAATTTCTCATATCTTAATTATAAAATTAATAAATTTTATTGTAAACAAATTATTATTAATTCTATGATAATATAAACAATATGGAGGAATTCCCTATTAGAATAAATAAATACTTATCCCAAAAAGGTATATCGACCAGAAAAGAAGCAGATAAACTGATAGAAATGGGTAAGGTTTTAATAAATAACAAAAAAGCATCCCTAGGTGATAAAGTAGACAAAGATGATGAAGTTGAGATTTTAGATTACAAAAAAACAAAACTTGTGTATATGGCATATAACAAGCCAGAAGGAATTGTAACAGTTAACCCCCAATATGGAGACAAAAGCATACAAGACGACAAAAACTTACCTCTAAAACTTTTTCCTGTTGGTAGATTAGACAAAGATTCTCATGGATTAGTTATTCTTACAAACGACGGGAGGATAACCGACAGATTATTAAACCCAAAATATGAACACCAAAAAGAATATATTGTGGAACTAGATAGACCACACTCAAAAGCTTTTCTAAAACACATGGAAGAAGGAGTTTTGATAGATGACTACAAAACTAAACCGACAAAAATAAAAAAAATAAACGATAAAAAATTTAGCATAACTTTAACAGAAGGAAAAAATCGACAGATCAGAAAAATGTCAGACAGACTAGGATACACAGTAAAAAACCTTCAAAGAATCAGGATACAAAATATTAATTTAGGAAAATTAAAAAAGGGCACCTTTAGAACCATAGAAGGAGAAGAAAAAGAAAAATTTCTAAAAAGTATCGGTTTGTAAATTGCCAAAAAAGAAATCAAATAATAAAATAATTGTATGATAAACGAAGAAACTTCAAAAGAATTAACTCCAAAAATTAAACATATTACCTTAACAAGAGAAGAGCTACTAGAGGCAGCCAAATCTAGAATATCTTTAATTACAAAAGAATTTCAAGATGGGTTTAATTTTATATCAAACTACAAAAAATCTGTAACTATATTTGGTAGTGCGAGAATGGATCAAAATAACGAATTTTACAAAAAAGCCTCTTCTGTTGCAGAAAAAATAGTTAAAGAATTGGGTTATGCTGTTGTAACTGGTGGTAGTGGAGGAGTAATGGAAGGGGCCAACAAGGGAGCTTTTGAAGCTCAAGGGCAATCTGTAGGACTAGGTATAAAACTTCCTTATGAACAAAAGTTAAATAAATATCTTACAGATTCATTAGATTTTTACTACTTCTTTAGTAGAAAAGTGTGTCTTTCCTTTTCAGCCGAAGCTTATATATTCTTACCGGGAGGATTTGGAACATTGGATGAGTTTTTTGAAATATTAACTCTAGTTCAAACCAAAAAAATTGAAAAGGTTCCTATTATTTTAGTTGGTTCTATATTCTGGAAACCTTTTGATGAAATTATAAAAAGAGAAATGGTTAACAGGGAGCTAGTCGACGAAGAAGATACTTGGCTTTATGCAATAACTGATAATGAAGATGAGATAATAGACATCATAAAAAGAGCTCCTATAAGAGACGGTCTTAAATTCTACAACAAAGAAGAACAAAGTGATTTATCAAAGAAAAAATGTATTCCTTGTGAAGGAGGAACTCTCCCTGTAGATGGCAAATACGCAGAAGAAATGATGGCCAAAATACCAAATTGGACATTATCTAGTGACCATAAAATGATTACAAAAAGAATGACTTTTGAGGATTTTGGGGAGTCTATGATTTTTGTAAATGAGATAGGTAGTATAGCAGAAAGAGAAAACCATCACCCAAACATACACATCATTAATTATAATGAAGTTTTAATAGAACTAACCACTCACGCCATAGGAGGACTGTCTGAAAACGACTTTATACTAGCCTCAAAAATAGACAATATATCGATAAA
>CAZKCA010000011.1:0-2818 GCA_964551495.1 uncultured Candidatus Saccharibacteria bacterium | reverse complement strand
TAGAATTCAACATCTGCAACTACGCCGTCTGTTTGTGTCTCATTTCCTAGACCAGCGCCAGAACAATTAAATCCTGTTCCTCTTGTTAAAGGATCACCTCCTTCTTGTTGTGGAAGAGGATCTTTTTCCAAATCTCCCAAACACCACATTTTAGCAACATAGTAAGTCTCTGTTCCTTTTATAGGACCGCCTACTTCTTCTGTGTTCCAAATATTTTTTTGTGTATCAGCAAGTGTCCAATGATTTCCTGTAAAGATTTCGGCTGCTGAACCTTCAGCTATAACATTTTCACCTACTTCAAAGACATTGTCGCCATCATCAGCCCAGAAAACAAAGTTTAGGGCATTTTGAAGTTCTCCTTCATTTTCTCCGGCTGTTTGATCAACCTTTGCCTCTGGTTCTGTTTGTCCATTTTCTGGAGTACCTGTGATAGTGATGTTCATACAAGCGTATGCATCATTGTTATCTACCACTAGAGAAATAGTATCTTCTCCCATATCTCCTGGTTTTACATCTTCAAAATCAAAAAACAACTCCCCGTCTAAATCTTTCGATTCCCAAGATGTCCAAGGGCTTCTAATAAATTCTCCAGTAGTTGTTGATGTTACATAACTTTCGTTATCAATCTTCAAATCAATAGCCCCGGCTGTAAAAACATTTGCAGTCGAGGTTTCTGTATCGGAGAAGAAAGCTCCTGTAGCACTTATTGAAACAGCGGCTACAATAGCTATCAACCCCAAACTTAGTAATATTTTTTTCATAGTTCTTAAATTAAATTAAACAAAAGAAATTAAATAATAATTAACTTCACATGTTTACTCTCTGTTTCCAGAGAAGTAATCGACCTATGTAAAAAACAAATATAACAAACTAATTTTTGTATATTTTGTGTACTATTGATTAAAACCAGCTTGCTTTCCCCGAAGAAATCAATAATGTCAAATTGTTACAATAAAAACTAAGTATGTAAATATAGACAAATATATATTTTATGTTATGATTTTTAAAAATATCAATATCTAGCTATGTGTGGGCTTTTTAGCTAAAATCCTAATTTTTATAAAACCAAAGTATTCCCCATCTTATCCCCGGTCTATCCACAATTTTGATTTATTTTATATTTTTTGTGTATAATCAAATTGGGGGAGCACATGAAAGGAATTTTGATTCTTTTTCTATATATTTTGGGGGCACTTATAGCAATAAGTGTGCCCCTCTTCACAGCACAAAAAATCCTTGAGTCAAGTACAATCCTTATTCAAAGATGACCAAACATAATCCCGTCCTTATTGGGCGGGATTGCTTTTTGTAACTAAAACTATAAAATGCATTTGGAATGGAACTCATCTATTGGTCAATTGGCATCTTAGGGATCTTAATGCTCCTCAGTCACACATGGAGAAAAACCATAATCAAGCTAAAAAGTTTGATTAAAACAGTTCACAAATAACAAAAACCCGCGCTCAAAAAGCGCGGGAATCTTTTTTCATAAAAAATATGTAATAATAGGCAAAGAGGAGGCTTTCCATAAGATTCTTTCTTTTTATTTTAGTAATTATTACGATCACGGGAGGTATTTCTATCTTGATAGTAGTTTTTCTAAAAGAAGTCATGCGAGTTATACCTTCTTATGTTTACTAAACCAAACCCTCTCTTAAAAGAGAGGGTTGATTTTTATCTTTTGTTATTGTATAAATAAACAAGGAGGAGAGGGTTGTGGAAGAGCTGAACATTGCTCTTGTTGCAGGAACAATCATTTTCCTTGTCTATCGCGTAGGCAGGTTTATCTTGGGAATTTTCTCGGGACTTAACCAATTTCTCCGCATTACCCACGAATAACAAAATCCCGTGCCCAAAGACTGGACACGGGATTTAACTTTATATCTTGATAAAACTGAAAAAAAAGAACACTCCATAGATAAGCAGAGGAGATAAAGTGTGAATCAAAAATTGCTCCACCTTAACATCTTTAAAAATACAAACAAATACAATAGTAGAAGATGCAAATAACAAAGAAAATACAAGAGAATAGTCTATGTTGTAACCAGCGTATAAGCAACCAACGAAAAATAAGAAATTTACAACGAAACCAAACAAAACACCTCGAGAAATCGTAATCTGCATTCCGGTCCCCTTTCTGTGTTAGAGATTATACTATATGTGATTTATAGTCAAAAAAACCAGCCTCGGCTGGTTATTTTTTATTCTGAGAATTTTCCGTCAAAATGATCGTCTGTATCTTCTATTGCATCTGCTTTGGCAGGATGAACTGTTCCATCTTTGTGTTCTGCTGGAGAATATATTGTATAAAGTTTTAGAGATTCAGAATCTGACTCATTTATAATATTATGACTTGCTCCGGCTGGAACAACTATAGCTGTACCGTCTTCTACAGGATGTTCTACTCCATTTAATATAGCCATTCCTGTTCCAGCTTCTACTCTAATAAACTGATCGACTTCATGAACCTCTTCTCCGATATCTTCTCCTGGCAAAAGAGACATCAAAACAAGTTGACTGTGCTTTGAAGTATACAAAACTCTCCTGAAATGCTCATTTTCAAGTGTTTCTTTTTCTATATTTGCAATATATCCTTTCATATTTTTTATATTAGCTTATAAATACCTGTGTATTATATCACAATAAAAGTTTGTAATATTTCCCCTGTTTGATAATATAGTATGACACCTTAGTAACAAATTAATTCACTAAACGAAAATATGGACAAAAAATTAATAGTAGGAATAGTGGTCGCAGTATTAGCTATATTTGGCGGATGGTACTACACCTCAAACAACAAAGTAAATGCAGAAGTTGT
>CAZKCA010000010.1:0-4398 GCA_964551495.1 uncultured Candidatus Saccharibacteria bacterium | reverse complement strand
TACCTGCAGTTAGACGAAAAGACCCCAGGAGCTTTACTGCAACTTGATATTGAGATTATGTTTTGCATGCGTAGCATAGTGGTGAGACTTTGAAGCGAACTTTCGGGTATCGTGGAGTCGTCAGTGAAATAGCCATCTTGTTTGATATAATTTCTAACCTCGGCGGAAAAAACGACGAGAGACAGTTTCTGGTGGGCAGTTTTAGTGGGGCGCTATCCTCCTAAAAGGTAACGGAGGAGTTTATTAAGGTCAGCTAGGCGCGAATGGAAACCGTGCCGATAGTGTAATGGCACAAGCTGGCTTAACTGTGAGTCGTACATGACGAGCAGATGCGAAAGCAGAACATAGTGAACCGACGGTCCGTGTTAGAGGCGGCCGGAGATTATCGGATAAAAGCTACCCTGGGGATAACAGGCTGGTTGCACCTAAGCGTCCATAGCGACGGTGCAGTTCGGCACCTCGATGTCGGCTCATCTTATCCTGGGGGTGGAGAAGCTCCCAAGGGTATGGCTGTTCGCCATTTAAAAAGATACGCGAGCTGGGTTCAGACCGTGAAGAATTTACTTCGGTGAATTCTTCACAATCTGAATCCTCAGAGGAAATTAAGTTTTAATACTGTTATAAAATAATTCGTCTAAAAAATATTAAAGGTAAGAACTTTAATAAAATAAAAGATAGATAGATTAATCAAATCACGGCGGCCACAGTAGTAGAGCAAAGCTCACTACATGGTTAAGTTGACTTATATCGGTGGAGTCCGAAAGGATAATACCGAGGGAATCCGTCTCAATATAATAATTGAGCCGAGAACCCGTAGAGACTGAACGTCAACAATTTGTTTTCTTTTGTGAGAGGTGGAGAGAGAGTCACCTAGTGTTCTGATCATGAGCGGAACACAAAACTTGCAAGGGGGAGGGTATCTCCACCCAGGCGATCTCACCCCATCATTTACAAAAGAAAACAGAAAAAGCTACAGTCCATTGCCAAATGAAAATTTGGGTAACAAGCGTGAGACAGGTTGGTCTCCTATCTACTGCAGGCGTTGATTCTTGAGAAGATTTGCCCCTAGTACGAGAGGACCGGGGTGAACTGACCTCTGGTGTGTCTGCTGTCCTGCCAAGGGCACCGCAGAGTAGCTAAGTTGGGGCGGAGTTACCGCTGGATAAACGCTGAAAGCATCTAAGCGTGAAGCCATCTTCAAGATTAGGAATCGTTTGAGGCCCGTGAGAGATGATCACGTGATAGGCATTAGGTGTAAGCACAGTAATGTGTTGAGCCGAGATGTACTAATTAGCCGATTCTATTAGGAAATTTAGAAATCACATCCCAGTAGTAGAGCATAGCTCACTACGGGATTAAACTTCATCCTGTTATATGGAATTAATTTATCCGCTTTGCGCGGGGTTTATCCCGCCAAGCGGGGTTCCATAAGTTTTTTACAATAAAAATTGAAAGTCAGTTAAGTGTTTTGTGTTGGTGATTTAACGTGAGGGTCAGTCACGAATAAAATCTTGCTAGATTTTTTCGCGACCCCACCTCGGCCTATAGGCCTGCGGTCTTGCAGAATGATAACATCATTCCTCACCCGTTTCATTCCGACTGTGCCCTATAGTAATTTTGAGGTTTTTGTAGATTGAAATTTTGGTTTTGGTGCTTTATCGCAGAGGTCACACCCGTTCTCATTCCGAACACGGAAGTTAAGCTCTGTTGAGGCGATGATACTCCTTGTGGGGAAAGTAGCTAGGCGCCAGAACCAAGTTTTCAATCTCAAAATTTACTATCAGGGACACGGAAGTTAAACCTTACAGGTTCTGTACACTTTTCGCATTTTGATTACAAAAAGCTCAAAGTCTTGCGAAATGATAATATCATTTCTCACTCTGTTGAGGCGATGACCCCAGTAGTACAGCAAAGCTGACTACGGGGCAAGGTACTCCTTATGGGGAAAGCTTGTCCCGTAGTAATACGAAGTATCTACTACTGGGATAGCTAGGCGCCAGAACCAAGTTTTCAATCTCAAAATTTACTATCAGGGACACGGAAGTTAAGCCTCATAGTGCCGATGATACTCCTTGTGGGGAAAGTAGGTAGTCGCCAGCACAAAGTACTTAACATTAAAATACTCGCACAAAGCGGGTGTTTTTTGTTATTATATATTTATGTTTTCTTGGTCTCTTAAAAGACAAATAATTTATGGTGGAGGAACTCTATTAGTTTTAGTTGGTATTTTTGCATTAATTTTTTATTCATTTTTTTACACCCCTCCAACTTGTAATGATGGTGTAAGAAATGGAAATGAAAAAGGGGTGGATTGTGGAGGGTCTTGTGTAAGACTTTGTGCTGGAGAAGCATTAAATCCTATTGTTTTATGGTCTAGGTTTTTTAATATTACCGGAGATGTTTATAGTGTTGCTGCTTATGTAGAAAATCCAAATTTGGTTTCTAAAAATGATCGGGCTAATTACGAATTTTCTTTATTTGATGAAAACAATATTTTAATAGAGAAAATAGAAGGGGAGACATTTATTCCAAGAAACAAAAAATTTATTATTTTTGAGTCTGGTATTATAACTTCAAAAAAACCAAATTCTGTTTCTTTTAGATTTACAAATTTTTCTTCCTGGATGAAAGATGATTCAGAAGAGCCAGATTTACAAATAACTCATTCTCCACTTTTATCTACCACTACTGTTCCAAGAATAGAAGGTGTTATTAAAAATGAATCTCTTAATTCTATAGACACAATAGAATTGGTTGCATTGATCTTTGACGGAAGACAAAATACTGTTGCTGTCTCTAGAACATATGTAGATAATCTTTTAAAAAATACATCTCAAGACTTTGTTTTCACTTGGCCAAGACCTTTTGATCTCGGTGTTTCTGAATGTGTTTCTCCTTTGGATTTAGTTTTGGCCCTTGATAAATCAGGAAGCATGAGGTCTGAAAGTATTGACCCGCCTGAACCTTTAAATACTGTAAAAAGCACGGCAGAAGAGTTTGTTTCAAAACTAAAAGATGTTGATCAAGTTTCGATTGTATCTTTTGGAACAGAGGCTCTTGTCGATAGTTTTCTTTCTCCTATTAAAGAAACAGCTTTCAATGCCATAAGATTTTTAAGTATAGGAACAACTACAGCTAGCCAACAAACAAATATTGGCGGAGGTTTATTTAAATCATTTGAAGAAATTTCAGGGGAAAGAGCCAGAGATGACGCTAAAAAAGTTATAGTTATTTTGACTGACGGTTTGCCAACTGAACCAAAGATGACAGGTCAACCTGATTATCCGAAGATATATAGTGAATCTTTAGCCAATCAAATTAGAAGTGTTGGTATAGACATATATGCTATTGGTTTAGGTAGTGAAGTTTCTTCTGGGTTTTTGAACAATTTAACAATGGATTCAAATAAATATTTTTTGGCTCCAAATAAGGAAACTCTATCTTCAATTTATAACAAGATTGTATCAGCTATTTGCCCTAGAAAACCAAACTCTATCCAAATTATATATAGAGTTATATAATCCAATCTAATGGTTTATTTTATAAAAAATATTTTGAAAAATAATGACTGGATTTTACTTTTGTCAGCAATACTTTTAGTTTGTGCGGGTATTGTTACAATGAATTCATTTGTTGGGGATACTAATTTCTATGAGAGACAATCATTGTGGCTTTTGGTTGGAGTTTTTGTTTTTCTTGGGGCCAGTTTAGTTGATTGGAGATTTTTGAGACAAACCAAAATAATCTTTTCTTTATATTTGGTTTCAATATTTATACTTTGCTTATTGTTTGTTTTTGGTGATGTTATCAAGGGTTCTAGAAGCTGGTTTAATTTGGGTCTTTTTTCTTTCCAACCGTCTGACCCAATTAAGCTTGTTGTTATACTGATTTTAGCCAAATATTTTTCAAGAAGACATGTTGCTATAGCAAATGTAAGACACATATTGGTCTCTGGTTTTTATGTCTTTTCTATTTTTATTTTAATATTTTTACAGCCAGATTTTGGATCTGCTATTGTTATCTTTTCACTTTGGTTGGGGATGGTTTTAGTTTCTGGAATTTCAAAAAAACATATAATAGCGGTCTCTCTGGTTGGAATTCTGGCTTTTGCTGGTCTCTGGTTTTTTGTATTTAAAGATTATCAAAAAGCTAGGATAATGACTTTTGTTAATCCTTTAACTGATGTTCAAGGTAGTGGTTATAACGCCTATCAGTCTATGATAGCTGTTGGATCTGGTGAGATTTTTGGTAAAGGAATCGGGTATGGAACTCAAAGTAAACTTAGGTTTTTACCTGAATATCAGACAGACTTTATATTTGCAGCTTTTACAGAAGAATGGGGATTTGTCGGCGCTATTTTAGTTTTTATTTTATTTGGAATAATTTTCTGGAGGATTT
>CAZKCA010000009.1:0-6158 GCA_964551495.1 uncultured Candidatus Saccharibacteria bacterium | reverse complement strand
TCAGGTGTCACCCCCTATACATCCTCTTGCGAGTTCGCAGGGAGCTGTGTTTTTGATAAACAGTTGCCAGAGATACTTTAGCTGCGGCCCCGCTAAGCGGGGCAAGCCTTATTCCGAAGTTACGGCTGCTTTTTTGCCGAGTTCCTTGGGGACCTCTCACTCGTTCGCCTTGGTCTTCTCGACCCGACTACCTGTTTCGGTTTACGGTACGGATTTCACATAGTTAAGCTTAGAGAATTTTCTTGGAAGCGTGCTTTGCATTATCCCCTCAGGCGTACCCTCAGGTTTGAATACTACTTGGTATCCTCATTTAAGAGCATATGCGGATTTACCTACATATGTACCTTATAGCACCCACTCAAATCCAATAATGAGCAATGCATACTACACTCCGTCCTCCCATCGCACTATGTAAAAGTCAGGGAATATTAACCCTGTGTCCATCGGCTGCGGCTCTCGCCATTGCCTTAGGCCCGACTAACCCTTGGATGATCAACATTGCCAAGGAAACCTTAGTCTTTCGGCGTGAAGGGATCTCACCTTCAATGTGGTTACTTGTGCCAACATTCTTACTTCGTAACGCTCCAGTATGGGTCACCCCTTTACCTTCAACGCAGATACGAATACTCTCCTACCGCTTGTAAACTTCATCATGGAGGCGTTTTTAAAAAACGCCAAAAAATTTTTCCATCCCAAACCTGGAGTGGAAGGCAAGGCAGGATTTGAACCTGCATCTCTGCTTCTACTTTATCGAAGCAGCGCTTTTCTTGAGCCACTTGCCCATTATTCAAAGAACAGTCATCCACCTTAGGTGGATGGTGAAGCCGGAGGGAATCGAACCCCCGACCTTCTCCGTGCAAAGGAGACGCTCTCCCATCTGAGCTACGGCCTCACACCTTTTTGGACATATGTCCAAACTTAAATTTTGCCAACAAGATGTTGGCGGGGAAGGAGGGACTCGAACCCCCAACCGGTGGTTTTGGAATCCACTGCTCTACCATTGAGCTACATCCCCGCATCTTGCGAAGCAAAACAAATCCATGATGAAGTTTACAAACCCTCAGTTTCGGTACTACACTTAGTCCCGATTATTTGCGGCGCAGAATCTCTGACTGAGTGAGCTGTTACGCTATCTTTAAAGGATGGCTGCTTCTAAGCCAACCTCCTCAGTGTCTGAGAAATTCCACAACCTTAAGTACACTTAGTGTAGATTTAGGGACCTTAAATAGAGATCTAGGCTGTTTCCTTTTTGACGTACGGAGCTTAGCCCCCGCCGTCTAACTGCTATGCTATAAATCCCGAGTATTCGGAGTTTGATAGGTCTCGCGAGATTTCTCCCTGTCGAGACCTTCCAGTGCTCTACCCCCCGGGGGAACACATAACGCTAGCCCAAAAGCTATTTCGGAGAGAACCAGCTATTACCAGGCTCGATTAGCTTTTCACTTCTTACCACAAGTCATCCCAATGAATTGCACGACATACGGGTTCGGACCTCCCACAGCATTTCTGCTGTGTTCATCCTGCTCATGGCAAGCTCGCTCTGGCTTCGGGTCTAATGCATACGACTATCGCGCTATTAACACTCGGTTTCCCTGCGCCTCCGGGGGACAAACCCCTTAGGCATAGGCCGCATACATTAACTCGTTGGCTCATTCTTCAATAGGCACGCCGTGACGGACGCAAGCGCCCGCTCCGACTCCTTGTAAGCATATGGTTTCAGGTCTATTTCACCGTCCTTATCGGACTACTTTTCACCTTTCCCTCACGGTACTAGTTCACTATCGATCTCTAAATATATTTAGCCTTACCGGTTAGTTCCGGTAGATTCCCCCGAGCTACTCGTGTCTCGAGGTACTCAAGAACAGAAACAAAGAAGATGTTAGTATTTTCAATTACGGGACTATTACCCTCTAGGGTTATGCTTTCCAGCATATTCTTCTAATACAACATTTTGTAACTTCTCTCATTTTAAAAATGACGTTTCTGCCTTACAACCCCACCCTACCATCCTTGATTCCAAAAATTTGGAAATCAAAGATAGGAGGGTGGTTTGGGCTCTTTCCTTTTCGCTCGCCGCTACTTAGGAAATATTGTTCTTACGAACATTGTTTTCTTTTCCTCCAGGTACTGAAATGTTTTACTTCCCTGGGTGAGCATCCCGCCCAATCGGCGGGACGTACTGTAAACAGTACAGGTTTCCCCATTCAGAGACCTCCGGATCAAAGGTTGCTAGGCACCTCCCCGAAGATTATCGCAGCCAAGCCACGTCTTTCATCGCTATTTAGAGTCAAGGCATCCACCATATGCTCTTAAATTTCCCATTAGGAAATTTAAAAACCACCCCGGTACCAGAGCAAAGCTCGGTACGGGGTAGCCCCGTAGTGATAATGAGTAAATCATAAAGATTTCTACATTATCTACTACTGGGGCACTTTAACGTACCACTTATTTCTGGTCCGGTCTTACTTACTTACTTCATCCTGTTATATAAAATTAATATAACAGTTTCTTTTACAATCCAATCTTATTGATTGGTTACCTACCCCCGATAGTGAATTTTGGCATCGCACAAAGTGCTGAGCATAGCTCTATGCCAAAATCTACTACGGGGTACCCACCTACACCCATTAAGACCTCAGAAAACATTGGTGCGGTGGAATTCAAAATGTCAAAGTTCTTTCGTTCGGTATATTCACTTTTGGGATTTAAAAACCCGCTTTTGAAGCGGGACTTTTAGACAACACTTAAGAAAGCTTATCTATTCCGCTCCAAAATTAAGTGAATTTTTAACATATTCTGCAATGCTTAGTAGTATATACAAACCAAATTATTTGTCAACAATTTTTTGTACAACAAAAAACCGCCTTTTAAGCGGTCTTTTGTTAGATTAATTTTGGTCAAAATTAATCTCTGTGAGATATCTCGTTTTGGATTCTTTCTATAGTCCTTGCGGCAGCATTCTGTCCTCCAAGACCAAAAGAAAGACCTAATCCCAAAGATACTGCTACTACAAATCCAGTGAAAAGAGTTTGGATAAATGCGCCAGCAATACCAACTTGAGACAAAGCAACCAAGATGGCAAATATCCAAATTGCCCATCTTGTAACAGCCCCCAAAAGGTTAGCTGAATGTAATCTAGCTGTTCTAGAAGAAGCAACAACTATCTTACCCATTACATCTCCAACAACAACTCCAACTAGAAGTATAAGCACAGCTATTATAAGTTGTGGCAAATATCCTAGAACAATTTGTTGTAGAAATACTGTAACTTGGCCTAGACCCAAAACATCAAAAGAAGCAATTAAAAATACTACGATTATGAAGTATTTAATAAGGCTTCCCAAAAAATGTCCTGAGTTTAGATTAAGTCCAGCTCTTTTAACAAACTCCTCAAAGCCCGCTTTCTTTAAAGATTCATCAAATTTGATCATATCCATGAATTTTGAAATTCCTTTAGATATGATCGCTCCAATAGCCCAACCGATAGCTAGTATAACTAGAGCTACGATAAGACTTGGTATAAACATGATGATACCTGTCCACAAAGCTTGGAAGGAATTAGTCAAAACTTGACCCCATGTATCTACAATCATGATAAATTAATTATTATTAGTAATAGTTATATTATATAAAACCTACTCTATGATGCCAAGCTTGTTAAGCACCTTTCTATGAGGATAGTCTAATATGTCTCTCATCAATTTATCACACATACTTAGTCTGTATTTAAAATCTTCCGTAGTGAAATAGACATACCTCAATTCTTTTCCTATTTCTGCCTCTAGATTTTTTATCATATTATCCAAAGTAGAATTTTTTATATGATCACCAACTATCAATATATCTATTCTGCTTTCTGGCTCTTGGATAAATACTCCAGCTACCACAATAAGTTTTATTGAGCCAACCCTACTCACCCTGTTTATTATTTCCCTATCAGAAAAAGGCTCGACATTTATTAAAAAGTTTTGAAGAGGCACAAGATAATCAAACTGCTTATTTAAAACAAAACCAGTTTTTCTTGAGCTCTTATGAGACCTTCTTTTTATAAGACCTATTTTTTCTAAAAGGTTTACTTCTTTTCTAACTTTAGAAATATCTGCTTTAACTCTTTCAGATATTTCTCCTGCATCAAAAACAGTATCCTCATTGAAAAGAAAAAGTCTCATTATCTTTACCTTTGATTCGTTTCCGAAAAGTTTTGCTAGTGTCTCCATCGGGGCTATTATAGGAAAAAATAAAGGAAAAAGCTAACATTGACACCTTCCCCTCTTTGGGTTAGTTTGAGAGTGGAGGAATACTGCAGTGATCATAATTTATGAAATGGAAAGTGGAGGAAAAACCCTAATCGGTGTATTCGGGTCAAGATATCATGTTAAACACTTAGATATCAGATGGCTAAAAAGTATCGGATTTTCTGAACAAGCAAATGGAGTCTACGCAAAAACTAGAAACGATGGTGCCAAAGTTATTGCTCAATTTGAGGCAACCAAAAACTGGCCAAATATCCCAGTAATACAAAACTTTCTTGATTTTGAAATGGTAACAACATAAACAAAAGCCACTCTCGTATGAGAGTGGCTGTTTTGTTTTTGTAGAAAATTTACTTACTTAAATGTAACCTTTTCCGGTCACCAATTTTGGAACACAAGAAAAAGCGGAATGCTTCGCCTGCTAGGGATGTGCTATTCGCACCCGCATTCCGCCTTTTCATTTTTGATTTTATTTTTCCGCAACTGATACTTTTTTACCGAAGCAAAATTGGTACCGGACTGCGGTAACTTTTAAATATTATTTAAAAGTTACCTTGCCACCTGCTGCTTCGATAGCTTTCTTCAAAGCTTCTGCATCTTCTTTCTTCATACCTTCTTTTAGCATAGCAGGAGCGGCATCTACCAAATCTTTAGCTTCTTTAAGTCCTAGCCCCAAAGCTTCTTTAACAGCTTTGATCACAGCAACTTTCTGAGCACCACCATCTGTAAGCTCTACGTTGAATGATGTAGCTTCTTCAGCTGCGCCTCCAGTAGCACCTCCAGCTGGAGCAGCTACTGCTACAGCAGCTGCTGATACACCGAATTTTTCTTCTAGGTGTTTTACCAATTCATGCAAATCAAGAACTGACATTTTCTCGATGGCATCAACTATTGTTTTAAATTTAGCAGGAGTTTCTACAGATTTTTCTTCCGCCTTAGGAGCAGCAGGAGCCTCTGTTTTAACTTCTGGAGCAGGAGTAGCTACAGTCTCTGTAGTTTCTACTGCATCTGTTGTTTTGTTTTCGTCCATAATAATTTTTAATTTTTTAATTTAGTAATTTTTAGTTTTCTAAAACCTACAAAATTGCTTTAGATGCTAGGCGCGAAAGAATTTGTGAGCGAGTCGTACATTAGTACGGTGAGCGAACAAATTCGAATCGCAACAACGCAGATAAAGTGATTTTGTTGGTTTAAGCTTTTTTCTTTGCAATCTGGTCTAATGCCATAACAAATCCCTGTATAGGAGAATTGATTATGTTTACAAACTGCGCTTGAAGAGTTTTCATTCCAGGGATCTGAGCTATTGTTAGCATCTCTGTCTGGTTTTTAAATCCCCCTTCAAATATTCCACCAACGATAGAAACTTTTTTATCAAACTTCTTTTGAAATTCATAAATCTCACGAGCAGGATCTAGTAGATCTGCACCATAAACTATTCCTAGTTCCCCTGGCATCTCTGGAATTTGTCCAGAAAATCCACCTTCGGAAAGAGCTTTCTTTGCTAAAGTCTTTTTAGTAACAAGATAACTTACACCTTTACCTCTTAAAGACTTCCTCATCTCTCCCGAGTCTGAAACTGGAAGCCCGTGAAAATTTACAAAAACCATTGAAGCTGAATCTTTGATAATCTTTTTTAGATTTTCAAAAATCTCTATCTTCTTATCTTTTGATATAGGCATTTGTAATTTATATTTTGATAATAAAAAAACGACCTAAGGTCGGAGAAATAGAAAAAGCTATAGCTTTTTCAGTCTCGGTAGACAGAGCCAGTGGCTCAATTGAGAGTTTTACCTCATCTACTGTCTTTGACCTTATGAGCTATATATTATATGAAAATGACTTTTTGTCAATAAAAAAAGGCTATGCGCACAATGGTGCATAGCCTACGAGTTGAGTTCGCTTGGA
>CAZKCA010000008.1:0-6968 GCA_964551495.1 uncultured Candidatus Saccharibacteria bacterium | reverse complement strand
GCCTCTGGATTTGAGTTGCTTGGGGAAGACGTTTACGTTGCATTCTATATAGGAAAGGTACGAGCCTAAAGGCATAAGAGCTTGGTGCAGCTTATATCATCAAGTGGGATGTGGCTTTATTGGTGTCTCGATGCCCCATAGATGTTAACAATCAAGTCTACTTGAGAAATATATAGGGATTCACTCCTCTAGCAAAGTATTGTAACAAATAAATGCAAAACAGAGAAAAGAAAAAAATCAAACTAAACCAACTAATAAATAAATTAAAACTTTATAAATCACATAAAATAAAAATCCCTAAAAAATAATTTTGGTTACATTATTTTACTCCAAAATTTTGGAAAAAAACTGTGGATAACTTTTATTTTTTGATTCATAAAAGAAAATAAAGGCAGTGTAAAGTTTTTTACCAAAAAAGCTTTACAAAACTTCATTATTTTTTTCTAAAATAACTTTATCTCCAATTTTTATATTAAATTTATCTACAGAACCAGACAAAAGCTCCAAAACGTACATACTCTCAGTATTGGAATAGAAAAGTTTTGGATATGTATCAGGTGAAATGTTTTTTTCTATATGATTTATGACAAAATTTTGATCAATCCATATAATATCAATGTCAAAAAGCATATCTTTCATCCAAAAACCATAAATACCAGACTGTTCAAAAACAAACAACATCCCTTGATTAGAAAAAATAGTTTTCCTATCTGAAAGACCTTTGGCTCTGGTTAATTCATCGTCTGCAATTTCCACAAAAAACGAATTTGAGCCAATATTTATAACCCCTTTGTCATAAACCATCTTTTGCTCTGATTTATAATAGTTAAAAAACAAAAAACCAATTAATAATACAGCTAGAGCTGATAGAATTTTTAACATTACTTAATTATAACAAAAAAACCGACACAAAGTGCCGGTTTTTTTGTTTGAAGAGAAATTATATTACCAGTTTCTTCCACCTCTATCTCCTCCTCTGAAACCTCCTTCTCTAGGAGCTCTTGGTTCCATTGGACGAGCTTCATTGACAGTTAGTTTTCTTCCGTCTAACTCTTTGTCATTCCACATAGAGATAGCATTTTGTGCTTCTTCATCTGTAGACATTTCGACGAAACCAAAACCTTTTGATCTACCTGTCATTTTATCCATGATAATACTTGCAGAAACAACTGTTCCTGCTTTAGCAAAAGCGTCGTTTAAAGCGCTCTCACTTGTGGAGTATGCGATACCTCCAACATATAACTTCTTTGACATTTAATTTACCCTAGTCTTTATATATTAAACTGTAAGGCGACTAGCTTCTCTTCTTTTTTCAAACTTTCGCAAGAAAACCTACGAGATACTTACATTAATATAATTATACTTCCTATTGATTAAAAAGTCAAATTACTATTCCACAGTCACTTTTGACATAACAACTGGCTCTACAGGCTTATCGTTTGGACCAGTAGAGACGTTTGCAATCCTATCTACTACATCCTGACCTTCTACAACTTTCCCAAATATTGTATAAGCATTTGGAAGAGGATAATCTTCGGTCATTATAAAGAATTGACTGCCGTTTGTATTTGGGCCAGCGTTTGCCATAGCCACAACACCTTTCTTGTAACCATTTTTATAACTTTCTGTCTCTGGATTTAATTCGTCTTCAAATTTATACCCAGGTCCTCCTGTTCCATTCCCGTTTGGATCACCCCCTTGGATCATAAAACCTTTTATAACTCTATGGAAAGTTAGACCATCATAAAATCCTTTATTAGCCAAAGTAATAAAATTGTTAACCGTTTTAGGTGCATCATTATTGTATGTTTCAAATACAATTTTTCCATAATTAGTTTCAATAGTAACCATATTTTTTTGATTATTTAGACTAACTGGTAAAGAATCTTCCCTGTTTTCCTGATTATTATTAATGGTTACGTTTTCATTTGGTGTTTTTTTATTACCAAATAGATAAAAACCTAAAACCAAAACAATAACAACCAATAAAAGACTGATTATTATATTTCTCATAGCTATTTTCTAAATAAAATTAGATCTGAGGAAGAGCTACTGGGTTTGTAACTAAAAATAGATTAAGTTTTATAGTGTTACTTATAACCTGATCTCCAAGGTTATCAAAAAATGAATCTGAGCCGTATCTAACATCCCAAAGAGATCTATCTATTTCCACATCAGCAGTAGCAATAAATGTATTATCTGGTTGTCTAGCTATCTTGGCTGGAAATGTTACCTCATTTGTTTTTCCTTTAATAGTCAAATTACCAGTGATAGTGTAGTCTGCTGGAGCAATAGGAGCCTTAGAAATAGTTGTTATTTCAAATTTAGACTCTGGATAAGTTTCTACAGAAAAAAAGTCATCTGATTTTAGGTGATTTTCTAATCTTTCTGAACGATCATTATCTTTGATTGTTGTCATATTGATTGTAAATGAACCGCCAGTGACAACATCATCCTCTATTGTCCCTTCACCGCCTGAAAGTTTTATTGTTCCTCTGTGGCTTCTAATACCAGCCATTTCTCCATACCAATTTATATTACTTTTGGTAGTATCTATAACAAATCTGTCTGCAGAAGTTTGAGTAGGCAAATCACTTCCCTGTTCTACAACTGGAATATTGGTGTTTTTCTTTCCAAATAGATAAAAACCTACCCCAACCAAAAGTGCAATAATAAGAATAGTTATGATTGTATATTTCATACTGTTAAAAGCAGGAAATCCTGATTTTAAAAATCTTTCATTCGCTACTTAAGTTATAAATTAATAACTAATAAATAATCTATTTATCTTCCTCTTCTTTGTTTCTTCTTCTAAAGAATAAAATAAACAAAAAGAGTAAAAGTATAATACCAAATATCCAAAGTCCTGTCTTGTTTAAAAATGAACTTCCAGCAAAAACAACATTTGCCACCTGATTATTTATATTGTTGTTTACAGTTGTAGTAGAATTGTTTTGTTCATTTGTGATAGTTTCCAAAATTTCTATAGGATCAGAATACACAGAATCTGATACTTCAACTCTCTTAACTTCATCTTGTCCATTTTTGGCTATTAGAGTTCCATTTATATTACCCAATGAATATACTTGACCTTTTTCATCCACTGAAAACAAGTATTCATACCCTATTGTTGGAGGAGACGCCCTTGAAACTACCCTCATACTATAAACCTGAAGCGGTATCAAGTCAGAAATTACCACGGAATGATCTAATACTTTATTTAGATCCTCTGTTGTAGACAAAGGATAACCATAATTTGGAAGTGAGAGATTTAAGTTATATGGACCGCCAGAAGCTAAGCCATAAATAACTTGGCTAGTAGCCGGAATATTTGTCTTCCAAGTAACCAGAACAGAATTTGATTCTGGAGGATTTATAGCATTGATTAATTCATCACTGATAATAAGATTTTTAGCACCAATTATTGGACCATTTCCACCACCTCCTCCGCCACCAGAAGAAATACCTCCACCAAAACTTATAGTTGTATCATTTACCACTTCGCCTCCTTCAAATATCAACTGCAAATTAAATGATATTGATTCGTTTTGACTATCGTTGTTATCTGTAGGCAAAAAAGTTGCTATAAAATCAACTGAAACTTGCCCTTCAACTGGAAGCTGAGGTAAAGCAACACTAGATTTAGTGAAAAATTCTTTAAATGTTCCGTCAAAAAATACAATATCACCTCTTTTTATTTTAAGATTTATATAATCGCCAAAACCATTATCTGAAACATTTGTGGCTCTAACAGAAACACCAACGGGATTGTCTGTATTATTTGTCATTTTTACAAATCTAGTGACAGAATCTTGTGGCAAAAAGTTAGCCTCACTAAAAAGTGGAGTCTTTTCAAACTCTACAGATACAGAAGACTGGGCAGACACCACAGAAAATGTTCCCAAAGAAAAAGCGAGGATAAGTAAACTATATGTAAATATTTTTAATAAGTTTTTCATAATTTTATTCTTCAACTTGAGGGTTATCTACCACTGGTTCTGGATCTGGTAAAGTAACTGGCTCCGGTTCTGGAACAGAAACTATTTCTTCTTCTTTAACCTCAGGCACAGAACTTATTTCCTCTACTGGATCTGTTTCTGTAACTAAATCTTCTGTATTTGTATCTTCAACAATATCTTGTTCTTGTGTTTCTTCTACTTCCTCTTCTACCACTACCGATTCCTCGTCTAAAATATTGTGTTCTGTAACCGTTTCTTCCATTTTTTGATCATTTTCTAAAACTTCATCAACATCTGTTTTATCTGTCTCTATTGGAACCAAAGCTCCAGATACAAGATTTTCATTTTGACTTTCCTCTTCAGATAATTCTTCAGATTGTAGCTCTGGTTCAACCAAAAGAATCTCAAAAGGAGCCGGATCATATATCTTACCACTTGTTTTTGTTGTATTAAGCATTGGATTCTCTGGACCAAAAGATACAATCTTTAACCAAATATATCCCAAAAATCCACCTGGAACTTCCCAATTAAACAAACCTGTATTTGAAATTTTATCAGCTATTTTAATTTCTTCATCTCCTTCTGTTATAGAAACTGAACCATCTAAATCTTTTATATAGAATAGATCTATAAGTAAATCACTATCTAAACCATTTGGATTTACAGCAGTCCAAGTAATATTATAGTTGTATGTCCAATACCAAGTTAGATTTCCACTCTGATCTGGATAAATAAGATTTAGAATTGGTGGACCAAGAGACACAAAATCCGAAGCTTGGTTTGTGTCATATCCATTTGGTTTTCTACCTAAAGTAGAACCTTCGGGAGCAGTAGGACCAGGATTCCAGGTATTCAAATTATAATTTGCCCAACCTAAAGAAGGAGTTCCCCAATTCATCTGATCAATAATAACCCCGTCCGGTCTTTTCAAGATAAGCATATCAGTTGTATTTGAAAGACCTCCGCCAATAGAGCTATTTAAAACAATAGAAACAACACCATCCTCTCTATGCCAATAATCCCAAGTGGACTTATTTGGAGTTATAACAGCAAAACCTTTTGGGGGAATCGGACTGCTTTGTGGTATTACATCACAACTTGAGTTATCACAGATTTTCCAGTCCGTAATATCTATTTCTGTATCTGTTTGATTATAAATTTCAACCCATTTATTTGTTGTTTCTTCTCCTCTATCATCCGCGACATCATAATAAACTTTATTTATTCTAAGTCCCCAAGAATAAATAGTTGTGGAAATTTTTTCAGAATCAAAAAACCCTCCACCTAAAATTGGTTCTGAATTTTGAAAAGCATTATATGTAAAATCGAAACTACAAACAGAATTTGGTGTAGATGAAGCTTCTTTTGTATTAAATGTTATATCCCACAAATCAGGACTCGAAGTAGAAAATAAAGTGGTAGTAGCTGAAATAAAATTTGTTGTGCTTCCTATTTGCCAAGGATTTCCATTTAGTGAAATATCCATACTTAAATCCTCACAAAAATCCAAATCACCTGTTATATCTGTAGTGCTAGCATGGTAAATAAAAATATTACTTTGTGGACCAGCTAAAACTTGTATTTGTTTTTTGGTTGTTGTACCAGAACCAAAATTTAGAGATGACTCTAGTGTATCCAAATCCCCATCCAAAAGTTCAACATCAACAACCGTAGCTGTAAAATTATTTATAGAAGTTTCTTCATCGTTATAATAAGAAATAGTAAGACCTATAAAACTTGGTCCCGTAAAATACAAAGTTATTATAAGAGAAGCGAAGGCTAATCTAGATAAATAATAATTGTAATTTAATTTTTTGTGTTTTTTCTTAATTAATTTAAAAAACTTTAGACAAGATTTATAAACACTTTTATAAAGCGTTTTTATGGTTTTTTTCAAAAATTTATTCTTTTTTGAAACTTTTCTTGTCATTATTCTAAATTATCTTTTTTTAATTTTTCTTTCTTTATTCTTTTTATTTCTTTGACGATTTTATTAATCTCATCATAAATAATAAGAAGGGCTGGAATAACAATGATCAATACAATCCCCAAAGGTTTCCTAGCAAAATCTACAACATAACCCACAAAAGGAATTGAAAATAAAACTTTTCCAACAATATCTGTCTGTCTTATTTCAGCAGGATCTATACTTTCATTTGCATCTCCTTTGGTTGAAAACAAAATCTGACCATTTGAAACTCTACTAGAAACTATTCTGTGTGTTGTAGGTATTTCATTTTGTCTTCTACCCCCAAAAGTAACCACATCTCCCGTTCCATACTCTGACTGTGGTTTGATAACCACAACACTTCCAACTTTTATGGCTGGCTCCATAGATCCAGAAGAAACTATTTTCACTTGAAAGTTTCCTTCTATAGGAAAAAGAGTGACTAGCAGAAGAAGTCCCACAGATATTACAACAATATAAAGAACAGAATGTATTATTTTAAAGACTTTGTTCATTTTTATTTTAAAGTCTTATTCCTCACCACAAAGAGTTGCGGTGAGTTTAAGACTTTAATTAGAAGATTACGGTTCTATGGGTTGTTCAGGTTGAAATGGTAAATCTTGTAATACTGGTTTAGAAGGATTGTACTGTTCATTTATAGCATCACAAGAAAATCCTGAGTTATTTCTTGTCTGCACAGCATATGCTGTAAGAGAAGCAGAGAATGAATCTGACTGTGCGTCATTTTTCATCTCCGAACCATCACAGACTAGTTGACCTTCTTCTATACTAAGATCTCCTGCACACCAAGCAACTCCCACATATTTTGTTGTCGTAGCAGTTAAATAACTTTGATGTTCTGGATCCAAACTCATAAGACTTCCAAAGTTTACAATAGGAGCTGCACCTTCTAGAGGAGTTTCTCCATTATCATACTCACCATTTTGGTTTGTATCGATCCAAGTAAATACATCTAGATAGTTTGAAAGCTCACCGAATCCACTTGGATTTCCTTGGTTAGGAAGATCTCCTTCTTCAGATTCTTGGATACCATTTTCTTG
>CAZKCA010000007.1:0-16855 GCA_964551495.1 uncultured Candidatus Saccharibacteria bacterium | reverse complement strand
ACGGTATAACTAGAGGATGTGAGAGGTGAGCGGAACTCATGGTGTAGGGGTGAAATCCGTTGATATCATGGGGAACACCAAAAGCGAAGGCAGCTCACTGGCACACTCCTGACACTGAAGCACGAAAGCGTGGGTAGCGAATGGGATTAGATACCCCAGTAGTCCACGCCCTAAACGATGTCAACTAGCTTTTCGGAGTATCGACCCTCTGAGAGGCGAAGCTAACGCGTTAAGTTGACCGCCTGGGTAGTACGGCCGCAAGGCTAAAACTCAAAGGAATAGACGGGGACTTGCACAAGCAGAGGATTATGTGGTTTAATTCGACGATAAACGAAAAACCTTACCAAGGTTTGAAACCTAGCTGAACATTTCTAGAAACAGAAATGGTCCCACAAGGACAGTTAGGCAGGTGATGCATGGCCGTCGTCAGTTCGTGGTTTGAGCTGTTCCCTTAAGTGGGGTAACGAACGCAACCCTCGTTGTCTGTTACAAGTGTCAGGCGAGACTGCCCAGCTTTGTGAACGGAATCGAGAGAGACGGTAATTTAAATAACAAAAAGTATTGAGAGATTGTAATGATCGATTCTTGGCATTAAGCTGGGAGGAAGGCGAGGATGACGCCAGGTCAGCATGTCCCTTTGATACCTTGGGCTACACACATAATACAATGGCGAAAACAACGCGTTGCGACGGGGAAACCCTGAGCCAATCGTAATAAAAGTCGCCTCAGTTCGGATTGGGGGCTGCAACTCGACCCCATGAAGTTGGATTTGCTAGTAATCGCGGGTCAGCCATACCGCGGTGAATACGTTCTCAAGTCTTGTACTCACCGCCCGTCAACTCAAGGGAGATGGGAATACCCGAAGGGTCACTTTGGTGGCACCACGGTAAGTTCATCGACAGGGAGTAAGTCGTAACAAGGCACGGCTAGCGGAAGCTGGTCGTGGATTAATTCAATTTGAAAAACTTCGCTCAAAAAGCGAAACGTTCTAAACCTAAATCGCTTTTCGATTGGTAGAACAATTGAGTCGATATTCTGTGCCACAATTGAGCACGGAATGGACCGATGATTGTGTGGTCTCAAAACAATCTGACATCAAGCAAAGACTTGAATGTGTCCGCCATTTGCGGGCTGAACGGAACAAAATAAAGGACGATATTACGATCCCAGTAGTAGAGCGTAGCTCACTACAGGACCAGGGAAAACCGCCAGAAATGGTGGTTTTTCTTATGCACAACATATACTTGACCCTGTAGTGAATTTGTCTCACAAATCTACTACAGGGTTGACTTTTACATATATTATGTGATATAATTATAAGTGGGGGTGCATAATGCATATTAACACAGTAAGGAAGGCTATTTTGGGTCTTCTGTTGTTGATCTCAGTGGCGGCCATTGAGGCCCCTGAGATTAGTTGGAAGTTGATTACCTTCTTGCTTGTGATGTTTACAATTATTGCAAGCAAGAAGGTGTCATTTGTTGTATTTTTCGGTCCACTGATCGTGGTGGACAACTTTGTTAATTTTCTGACGGGCGGTCGCGAGGTTGTGGTCAAATGGGATCCAACCTGTGAGGTTGACCGATGCGCCGACGAAGGTCGGCACTGCGGGGTCCGATAGGATGGACCCATCAGGACTTGTCGCTTTGTTGCGGGGGGTCCTTTTTTCTTGTTAAAAATGTAAAATTTTGGTATGGTATTTGAGACTTTATAAGTTTGCCCGCAAGTTTTATTTGGTTGGAGTGAGCTTGTGTAGTTATCTTTTTAAGTTGTTTGTGTAATAGAAGTAAAATAATGCGCGCATAGCTCAGATGGCTAGAGCAATCGACTGATACTCGGTAGGTCCCAGGTTCGAATCCTGGTGCGCGCACACGACAAAACAAATCTGGTGGGGCCAGATTTTTTCGTACATGTGCGAGGCGCAGGCCGACGGGCCGAGCCGGGGTCGCGAAAAATTTCAGCAGAAATTTATTTGTGACCACAAGATAACTATATGGGTACTGACCCTGTAAGGATCGAATCCTGGGCCTCATTGTCCACAAAATAAATATATTTGACATTATACCCCATGGGGGTATAATGGACGTATATGAAATACATGAATGAAAAAAACAAATCAAAGGTTATCCGTAGACTTAAACTTTTAGAGGGACAAGTTCGCGGTCTTCAGAAAATGGTTGAAAATGATATTTATTGTATTGATATCATTACTCAAACATCAGCCGTAAAACAAGGCCTTTCTGGTGTAGAAGATTTGTTGCTAGAAAACCATTTAGGTCACTGTGTTTTTCATCAGTTCAAATCTAATCAGGTAGATAAAGCAACAGAAGAAATTATAAAAGTTTATAAACTTAAAAGAAAATAAAATGAATACAAATGTATACAAAGTCAAAGGTATGCACTGTGCTTCTTGCTCATCTGTTATAGAAAAAACATTTAAAAAAGTCCCAGGAGTAAGTTCGGTAGAAGTAAATTATGGTACTGAAAAAGCAAAAATTTCCTTTGATTCTACCAAAATAAACCCAAGAGATTTATCTAAACATATTGAGCCATTAGGGTACTCTTTAGATATACCCATGACTGCTGAAGAAATGGGCATGTCTTCTGATGAACACGCTAGTCATCTAGGTATAAATCAGTCCAAACAAGAAAAACTTGCTGAATTAAAAGAAATGAAAAGGAATCTTTTTGCTGCTATACCAATAGCAATATTCTCTAGTTTGGTTATGGTTTGGGAGATATTATCAAAATATGGAATTGTTGGGGAAATGAACTATGTGTTTGATGAGTTTTTTCATCATCTTCTTCCTGTGTTGGCTACGTATATACTTTTTGTTGTCGGTAAACCATATTTGGTAGGTTTTTATAGGTTTATTAGATACGGTAAAGCAAATATGGATACTCTGATTGGTATTGGAACAACTGCTGCTTTTATCTATAGTTTTGTTGTCAGTGCTTTTGAAGATGTTTTACGTCCATTTGTGAATGTAGATTATCAGTATTATGATGTTACGATTGTTGTTATAACTTTTATTGCTTTAGGTAAGTATCTAGAAACTCGTTCGAAAATAAAAACAGGTGATGCTATAGAAAAACTGTTAAATCTACAAGCTAAAACAGCTTTTGTTATTCGTGAAGGAAAAGAATTAGAAATTTCAGTTAATGAAGTTAAACATGGTGATTTTATTTTAATTAAGCCTGGAATGAAAATTCCTGTTGATGGTATTATTTCTGAGGGCTATTCATTTGTTGATGAATCGATGGTGACAGGAGAGCCGATACCTGTAGAAAAACAAGTAGGTGATAATGTTGTCTCTGGAACAATAAATACAAATGGATCTTTTACTTTTAAAGCAACTAAAGTCGGTTCTGAAACTTTGTTGTCTCAAATAATTAAAATGGTTGAGGATGCTCAAGGAAGTAAGGCTCCTATTCAAGCACTAGCAGACAAAATTTCATCAGTTTTTGTACCAGTTGTTCTTATACTAGCATTTCTAACTCTTGGCGCGTGGCTTATTATTGGCTCACAATATCTCGGATTCGCTCAAGCTCTCTCTTTTGGTCTTGTTTCATTTGTTGGAATTCTTGTTATTGCTTGCCCATGTGCTCTCGGTCTTGCTACACCAACTGCCATAATTGTAGGTGTAGGTAAAGGAGCCAAAGAAGGTATTCTTATTAAAGATGCTGCTACTCTTGAGAAACTTCATAAAGTGAATACTGTTGTGGTTGATAAGACGGGAACAATAACTAAAGGAAAGCCGACACTTGTTGATATTCAAAACTTCTCAGATTTTAAAGAAGAAGAGTTTCTTTCAATTCTCACTTCTCTTGAGCAAAAATCAGAACATCCGATTGCACATGCAATCGTAAGTTATTCACAAGAGAAAAACATTTCTACGTCTGATGTCGCTAATTTTGAAGGAATACAAGGTAAAGGACTTAAGGGGACAATCAAAAATACTGAATATTTTGTTGGTAACGTAAAACTTATAACTGATCTTAATGTTTCATTTGATTCCGGTAAATTAAATGAATTTACTTCACAAGGAAAGACTCCTGTTATTCTTGCCACTAAAGAGAAGGTTCTTGGTTTCGTGATGGTAGCAGACGAAATTAAACCTGAATCAAAAGAAGCTGTCGCTAATCTTCATAAGCTCGGAATCAAGGTGGTTATGTTAACTGGTGATGATGAAAAGGCTGCAAAATATATGGCGTCACTTGTTGGTATTGATGATGTTGTGGCTCATGTATTACCACAAGATAAACTTGAAAAAATAAAAGAACTGCAATCTCAAGGTCGGATAGTTGCTATGGCTGGTGATGGTGTAAACGATGCTCCAGCTCTTGCTCAGGCCGATGTTGGAATTGCCATGGGAACAGGAACCGATGTAGCGATAGAGTCGGCAGGCATCACACTTTTAGGAGGAGATATCTCAAAGTTAGTTAAGGCAATCAGGCTTTCTAAAATGACTATGAGAGGTATCAAACAAAATCTATTTTGGGCATTTATATACAATGTTTTAGGTATACCACTTGCTGCAGGTGCCTTCTATCCAATTTTTGGGTGGGTCTTAAACCCAATTTTTGCCGGATTTGCTATGGCCATGTCATCCGTTTCTGTCGTTTCTAATTCATTAAGAATTAAAGCTAAAAAATTATAATTATGAAGAAAATATACATCATTGGAGTCATTGTTATTGTAGTTGTTTTTGGTGGACTTTTCTTTATAAAAGAACAAGGTCTTAGTCTAAATAATTCAAAGATTAAAACTGCTCTACAAGGACAGGAGATTGTAGTTTATAAAACAAAGACTTGTGGATGCTGTCATATTTACACACGATATTTAGATAAAGAAAACACAAACGTAAAAGTTGTGGATGTAGATGATCTTTCTGTAATCAAGAACCAATACGACGTGCCAAGCAATTTGGAAAGTTGTCATACTTCTTTGGTTGGGGGGTATGTAGTTGAGGGACATATACCTTTGGAAGTGATAGAAAAGTTACTCGCAGAAAAACCTCAAATTAAAGGTATTGCGTTACCAGGAATGCCATCAGGTTCACCAGGAATGCCAGGGCCAAAGATGGAGGAATGGGTGATCTATGCAATTGGAAATGATGGGCAGCTTAGCGAATTTATGAATTACTAATATGAAAAAACTTTATTTATTATCAATACCATTATCTTTGTTATTGCCAAAGATAATACTGGCGCATTGTCCGCTTTGTACCGCTGGAGCAGGTGTCCTTGCTATTTTTGCCGCTTATCTTGGGATTTCGTCTGTAAGTGTAGGTATGATGATTGGGGCATTTGGAATTGCTCTTGGTATGTGGCTTGCTCGTTTACCAAAGAAAGAATACATACCGTATCAAAAACCGATCTTCACTATACTTGTATTTCTTTCTACTGTTATTCCGATAATGCCCCTTATTAAGCATTACGCTCCATTTTATATTTCATTATGGGGGGATTATGGAACGTTATTTCATAATACTTATACCATTGATCTATTTCTTTCCGGTGTGCCACTCGGTGTAATTTTGGTTTGGGTAGCACCTTATTTAAGCGGATGGTTAACAAAGATGAGGGATGGTAAACAATTGCCATATCAAGGAGTTGGTCTTACTTTTGTTCTACTCATTATTGTTTCCATTATCATTCAATTCTTATGATCTTGACCTTCTTTTTACTCACAAGTTTTTTTATAGGGGCAGTTTTGTTTAGAAAGATTACAAGTGTAAAAATTTGTGCTATTTGTTTTGCAGTTGGCTGTACCTGGTTAGTACTTATTTTTCTTTACTTTACAAAGGGAAATATTGATCCACTTATTCTCGGTATTCTAATGGGAGGAAGTATAGTTGGAGCAATGTATTATCTTTCATCAAAACTACCTGAGAGATATCAGCTTTTTAAATTTCCCTTTATTCTTTCTATGCTTTGGGTTGTTTTAAAAATAATAAAAGGAGTTGAAGGAGATATTCTAAAAGAAGTTTTCTTTATGGGTATTGTATGGGTACTGTTTGGAATAATTTTTATTCTTTATAGTAGGGATCATCTTAAAGAGGCTGGAAAGAGATTTATAGAATGTTGTAAAAATTGGTAAAATAATTAGTAAATAAATATGAATACATACACATTTCACGTTTCTGGCACTCACTGTGCATCTTGTAAAATCTTTATTGAAGATATTTTAAGTGAGCAAAGTTTTATAAAAAATGCTCGAGTCGATTTGAAGAAAGAGGTTGTGGAAATAGAAACTGATAACGATTATATTCCTGAAAAATTAGCAGATTTGTTAACAGATAAGATTAAATCAAATGGATATATTGTATCTGTTGAAAAAATAACTAAAGAAGAACAAGGGGATAATGTTATCTGGAAAGCTATACCAATAGGTGTTGGTATTTTGACTCTATTCTTTTTACTTCAAAAATCAGGTTTACTTGATATTGGAGTTGGGGGGCAAATAACTCCTATTACCAGTTTTTTGATAGGCGTTTTAGCATCTGTATCTAGTTGTCTAGCTGTTGTTGGAGGTCTTGTTTTGTCACTTTCGGCAAAAATATCTCAAGATAAAATAAGTGATACAAAAACTTTTACTTTGTTTCATATAAGTAGGCTTGTTTCTTTTGCTATTTTAGGTGGTCTTTTGGGTATAATCGGTAATGCTATAGGTATAAATTTTACCTTTACAGCCATATTAGGAATTATTGCTTCATTAATTATGCTTTTATTAGGTTTAAACCTTGTAGGGGTTATTAGACAAAATAAAATAACTTTTTCATCTAAATTTTTTAACTATTTCAAGGGAATTGAACATAAAACTTTTGCACCTCTTGTGTTAGGATTTGCAACTTTTTTATTACCTTGTGGTTTTACTCAATCAATGCAATTTTCAGCATTAAGTAGCGGATCTTTTGTTTCTGGTATGATGATTATGTTTTCTTTTGCATTAGGAACTTTACCAATGTTGGCTTTTCTTTCTTTTGGTTCAGCTTCTTTTTCCAAAGGTAAGTATTCATCTTTATTTTTTAAATCTGCTGGAGTTGTTGTATTAGGTTTAGGAATTTTTTCACTTCTAGGGGGGTTAGCTAGTTTAGGTATAATTAATCCATTATTTAACATATAATTAAATCGATGAATAAAACTAGCTCAATTATAATTACCATTTCTTTGATAATCGGCTTGGCTATTATTTTTTCTGGGTGGTCAAGAAATTCAACAAACCCATCTGAAAGTCAAATACCAAATGTTGAAATAATAGATGGTGTGCAGTATGTTACCATAAATGCAAAAGCAGGCTATTTTCCTAGAAAGTCTAGTGCTCAGGCCAACGTTCCTACTAAATTGATAGTTGTAACAAAAAATACCTACGATTGTTCTTTGGCTTTAGCTATAAGGTCAATTAACTATCAAAAAATATTATCTAATACAGGAGAAGAGATTATTGATCTGGGTATACCTAAAGCAGGACAAATCAAAGGAACTTGTAGTATGGGTATGTATAATTTCACCATAGATTTTAGTTAAGTTTATTATCTTTGTATTTTTCCTTTCTCTCCACAAAAACCTATTTTTGTGATATACTCCGGCCATATTAGGTAAATAACACTTATGAATACAACATTTACGATTTCTGAGGTTTACAAGACAGCTTGGGATTATACAAAGAAAAATTTAAGTTTTCTATTATTATCAACTTTTGTTTTTCTTGTCTTTACTTTTGTTTTAGATGAAATGTCTAAAGACGGGGGTATTTTGTCTATAATGGCTATAGCCAATGTTTTTGTTTATATTGTTTTTTATATCGGTTTGATAAAAACAGGTGTTTTGATAAACAAGGGAGAAGAACCTTCTTTTGATAGTTTCAAAACAGATTGGGTTACTTTTTGGAGAATGTTTTTGTCTGGTCTTCTGGTTTTTATTTTTGTTATTCTAGGAACAATACTTCTTGTTATTCCTGGTATAATCATAGCCACCAGACTTTCTCTAACTAGTTTTCTTGTTGTTGATAGGCAATATTCTTATTGGACTGCAATAAAAGAAAGTTGGAAAAATACTAAAGGTTATGGTTGGAAACTTTTCGGCCTAATCCTTTTGGGGTCTTTGGTTTTTATTGTCTCAGTTATTCCTTTGGGTCTTGGTGTCATCATTTCAATACCTTTCCTTTATATTGTTTACACAATAGTGGCGATAAAAATAATGTCACAGGTTCACAATGAGGTTTCTAAAAATGTTGCTCCATCTCCAGTAGTAAAAGATACTTCTACTCAAGTTCCTCTTATACCAGAGGAAGAATTGGAAAAGAAAAAAAATGAGATAGTAAAAGCCATAGAAGAAGTTTCTAAAGAAAAGACTGTTTCTGATGAAGTTTCTTTAGATAAAGAAGAAGATTCTTTAGAAGAAAAAAGTGACTATAAGGCGGTTTAATTTTGCCTTAGTCTGTGTTTTTGTGTATTATTTTAAATCGTTGTTAATTATTAATATCAGTAAATTATGATCAAAAAAACAAAAATTGTTGCAACTATCGGTCCTGCTACAGGTAGCGAAGAAATGTTAGGAAAACTTTTGAAGGCTGGTCTCAATGTTATGAGGTTAAACTTTTCTCATGGAGATTTCAAAGAGCATCAAGAGAGAATAAATAATTTTAGAAAAGCAGAAGCTAAAACTGGAATAACCGGGGCAGTACTTCAAGATCTTGGAGGTCCAAAAATCCGTATAGGAATGTTTTCTACAGAATCAATTAATCTAAAAGTTGGTAAAACATTTGTTTTGACAACGGACGAAATAATTGGAGATGAAAATAGGGTTTCAATAAACTACAAAGCATTACCAAAAGAAGTAGAAAAAGGTCACCATATATATCTTCATGATGGAAAGAAGAAATTGGAAGTGGTAGATATAAAAGGTAATGATGTTATCTGTAAAGTTTTGGTTGGAGGAGATATGAAAGGGAAAAGAGGGGTAAACCTTCCACACTCAGAGTTATCTGTAAAATCTCTAACTGAAAAAGATTTGAAAGATTTGGAATTTGGTATAAAAAACAAAGTAGATTTTATTGCACTTTCTTTTGTTAGAAGACCGTCTGATATTACAGAACTTAGAGAAATACTAAAAAAGAGAAAATGTGATGCTGGGATAATTGCAAAAATTGAAACTCCACAAGCTGTAAAAAACATTGATGAGATTATCTCTCTTTCTGATGGAATAATGGTTGCTAGAGGAGACTTGGCGATAGAGGTTCCTTTTGAAGAAGTTCCAATGATACAGAAAATGATTATCAAAAAAGCCAATGATGCAGGAAAACCAATCATAACAGCAACACAAATGCTTGAGTCTATGATCAAAAATCCTGTAGCTACAAGGGCCGAAGTTTCAGATGTTGCCAACGCTATTTTAGACGGAACAGATGCTGTCATGCTTTCAGAAGAAACCACTTTGGGAGATTTTCCTGTCGAAGCTGTGACTGTTATGTCAAAAATTGCTGAGCAAATAGAAAAAAATTATCCAGAAAAAGAAGTTGTTCACGCAAACGGAAACGGTGAGACAGAAATAGCAGACTCTATTACTGGTTCTGTGGTAAAGACTGCCCATGATGTGGGAGCAAAAGCTATAGTCGCTCTGACAGAGTCTGGATTTACAGCTAGAATGGTTTCAAGACATAAACCTCTGACTCCAATATTGGCTCTTTCTCCAAATAATCGAACTTCACAAAAACTTGCTTTATCTTTTGGTTGCACAGCTATAACAATCCCAAGATACAAGACAATCACAGAAGCTTTCAAAATAGTCAGAACTCACTGTTTGAAAGAAAAACTGGCTAAGAAAGGGGATAAAGTGGTTATTGCCGCTGGAGCTCCGTTCAACACAAAAGGTGTAGTGACCAATATGCTTATCGTAGAGACTATCTAAAAATAAAGGCTAATTAGAGCCACAAAAATATCCTCCAAAAAGAGGGTATTTTTGTTTATAAAAAATGCTTGACAAAAAATCTAAAAGGTGTATAATATATGGCAGAGTACTACGGTACAATTATTGACAGGATAGTCCACTCTATGACTAAAAACTAGGGAGAAAAGGAAAATACACCATGTCACTTTCGGATTTGATCAACCAGGTTTCGAAGAGGAACCACGAGAGTATCACGGCTCGCCGGGAAGAAAGAGAGCGTATTCTTCGGGAGAAACGAGAGAAAGACGCTGTGAAGATGGCAGTGAACAAATTGAAAGCCATAGCCTCCGGCGCAACAAAGGCCGACTTTGACGTTTGCACAAAGACCATTTTGGAGGCTTCCAAGTCTTCAGCTGGTCTCCAGATCGCGTTGGAGTTTCTTCGGAAAAATCCCTGGAAGATCAGCTTCCAGGGGATTGAGTCACTCGTCAAAACGGCGGGGGAAAAGGGTGAGGAGGTTGTCAGAGTGTTCTTCGGCAGGCTCTTCGGAGCCAATGGGGAGCCCTGCTGGAAATACTTCGGTGATCTGCAGTATGAAGGCAAGGCCTTCTACTCCGCAATTCTCTCTCTCTTCATCTCTCTGGAGGCCATGGAAGCCTCGCCTGAGGAGATGAGGAACATGGCTTCGAACCTGCTCGACTCTTACCCTCGGAAAATCTATAAGGGGGATTACCGTCTACGGAAGTTGGTTGAGACCATTGAGGAGACTGGTCAACTTCCTCACAAGCCGGGGGGCAACAACCAACCTTTCCCGAAGGCGTGCTACGCTTCTCGAGAGAAAGGGGACGATCCTGGGGAGGCAACTCCCGAGGAGATCGAAGAGTACATGCGGCAAGCGTCTGCTCCGACCTTCTCAATCGGCGAGGTAACCCCTCGCCGGAACGGCAACAAAAACAACAAGAAGTTACGTGAAGTGCGGGGCGAGGAATTGGCCACTGCCTAGAGTGTGACCGGTTCATTTGGGCCCGGGATTTATCCCGGGCCTTTTCATTTGACATAATATTTATTTTGTATTATTCTATCTTTGGAATAATAACTTGAGAAAGGAGAGAAGTGATGTGTATTGACACGTATGGTGTTGGGGATTTTCATATTCCTTCTTTCCGTGAGGGAAAAGAGGAATGTTTTGAATTTAAAGGAGGATACGATTTCGAACGATTTATGTTCGGTTTTGATTCCTCTGGTAGTCAAATAGATCTAGGGTATAAATATAAATCTTTTAACACTGAATTAAGAAAAGCGATTGATCTTGCCAAAGACAATGGCTTGACTTACAAAGGATTAACCACTAAAGGTAGTAAGCCTTTCTGCATTTATCTTTTTGAGGAGATTAAGAGCCTTGTTCCGGTAAAAGATAGAAAGAAACTTAGGATGTATATTACTTTGGGTACAGCTTTGGATTTGATCCATGGTGTAGACATGATCATCTGTATGTCTGAACGGTTTGTCACAATCGACACTACGATCGATCCGTTTGGTAAAGATAGAAACAGGCCAATATTTGGTCATGGACATCATCTTATTTTCTCACATTATAATCTCTCACAAAGAGAGACAAGTAAGTTCGCAAAAAAAGTGGTCGAAATTTTGACTGCAAAAGGAGACTAAGGGAGGGTTGTTCTAAATTAAATTAGGGCGCCCTCCTTTTTCATTTCTCCACATTTTTGAAAATTGGCCTTAATGTGTATAATGTTTTTATATGATCTCAAATCTTAAGACATTTTTGGCAGGAGGAGTTATTGTTATTGTCCCTTTCTTGGGCATCCCACTATTTTGGAAAACCACTTTTACTGTTTTGATAGGTCTCTATCTTATTTTTTCTTCAATCAAAATACAATTGCCAAAGAAAGCAACAACAAAAAAAGGAAGAAGAAAAGAAAAAACCACTTCTGTTTTTACAGAAAACTCACCAGAGCAATTTTCTTCACAAGATAATCAGCTTAATTAGATGACCAATAATAAATTACATATACAAAAAAAAGACATTTTATATTTTGTCTTGTTTTTGGTTTTTGTTTTTATTATCTTATTTTACTTTCCTAGATTTTTTACTGAACACTATACCTCTGGAGAAACGCTGGGATCTATTATAGGGGTGTCGGATGATAACAAAGTTTTAGAAGAAGAAAGTGGGTTTATTCCAAATTATGTAGAAACTCCAGATCAAGTAAAAGGTATATATATGACTAGTTGGGTAGCAGGCACGCCTTCTTTGAGAAATGGTTTAGTTAAACTTATAGATGAAACAGAGATCAATACTTTAGTTATAGATATAAAAGATTATACCGGCAAAATAGTTTTTCCTATTGAAGATCCGAAACTTAAATCTTATGGTGCCGAGGAAGTTAGAGTCAGGGACATGAGAGAATTTATAGAGACACTTCATAGTAAAGGTGTTTATGTTGTAGGTAGAGTGGCTGTTTTTCAAGATCCTTATTTTGTAAAAATAAGACCAGATTTGGCTGTAAAAAATAAGGCTGGGACAGAGGTTTGGAAAGACAGAAAAGGTCTTTCTTGGATAGATCCCGCTTCTAGAGAGTATTGGGATTATATTGTTTTGTTGGCAGAAGAATCTAGAAAAGTTGGTTTTGATGAAATAAATTTTGATTATATTCGTTTTCCTTCTGATGGAAATATGCAAGACATATCGTATCCCTGGTCTAGTACAACACCAAAGACTGTAGTGATGGAAGGTTTTTTTAAATATCTAAATCAAAAATTGGTCGAAAATTCTATTAGTACAGATAGGCTTAAAATTTCTGCTGATTTGTTTGGTATGGTAACTACTGCTAAAGATGATATGGGAATAGGACAGCTTTTAGAAATTGCTTTGCCATATTTTGACTATATTATGCCAATGGTTTATCCGTCACATTATCCTCCTACTTATCAGGGTTACAAAAATCCTGCGCAGTATCCTTATGAAATTATAAAATATGATATGTCTTCGGCTATAACCAGAGCAAAACTTGCTAGCACCTCTCCAGATAAACTTCGTCCTTGGCTTCAAGATTTTAATTTAGGTGCCGTATATGATGCAACAAAAGTCAGAGCGCAAATACAGGCAACATATGATGTTGGTCTAGATTCTTGGATACTTTGGTCACCGTCTAACAAATACACAAAAGGAGCACTGGAACAAAACCAAAATTAAAATCTTAACTTCAATGACTGTTTAACACTATATATTTTTATATAAATATGATATTATGAGGTTGATATGAAAAAAATGTTTAATAAACTATTTTCAAGAAATAAAATAAAAGTCCTTAATGAAAAAGAGCTTGAATTAAAGGCTAAAAAGGGAATTGATTTTACTATTGCTAATTATAGCGAAACGCTAAAAGATTTGGCTAAATATGACCGAGGAGAAAAAATTGCCAATTAACTACATAAATGAGCAAATTTTAGAGGACATTTGCCATACTTTGGCATGTAAATTGTTTCAAGATGAAGAACCTATGGGTCTTTACAAAGATCATGATCAAGCCAAACTTGAGTCTAGCTTGAATTTACCACAGCAATCTGTTTTTGGTGAAGATTTGTATCCTGATTTATTTACTAAGGCTGCTGTTTTGTTTTATGTTATTAATCGAAATCACATCTTTGGTAATGGAAATAAGAGACTTTCAGTCGCCGTATTACTAGTCTTTTTATATATAAATGATCATATTTTTATAGGAACACCAAAAGAAATGAGAGACAAGGCTCTTGAAATAGCTACAACTACTGTAACCATAGATGAAGTAAAAATTGTTTTATCTGAGTGGATAAAACAGAGGTCTGTGCATAAAGATAATATATAATTATATGGTATAATCACTAATAATGGATCCTGTAGTAGAAAATGCCATCGGATGAATCCTGTAATTTTTCAAAAATATGATAAGGTCTAGATTATTAAAATTTAATTTCAAAAATGACAATAAGCCAATATGGCTGTGGCATTTTTCACTACAGGATGGATCCTAATCAAATCACATATTTTGGTGATACTGACTCTAGAAATAAAAAGATACGATTTGGTATCAAGGCTAAGGATCGTCTAAAACATGTCTATGTTATAGGTAAAACAGGCATGGGTAAGTCTACTCTTTTGGAGAACATGGCTATTCAGGATATTCAAAATGGTGAAGGAATGGCCTTTTTAGATCCTCACGGGGGAACGGCTGAAAAGTTATTGGATTATGTTCCGGAAAATCGTATAAAAGATGTATTGTATTTTGCTCCTTTTGATATAGATTATCCTGTATCTTTCAATGTGATGGAGGACATTGGTCCAGAAAAAAGACACTTGGTTTTGAGTGGTCTTATGAGTGCTTTCAAAAAACTTTTTGGAGAAGAAAGTTTTTCAGACAGGATGCAGTATATTTTGCAAAACACTATTTTGGCCCTCTTGGAATATCCTGGAGCAACTATGCTCGGTATAAACAGAATGCTTGCAGATAAAGAATATAGAAACAAAGTTATAGCAAACATAACTGATCCTTCAGTAAAAACTTATTGGACAAAAGAATACGCTGGCTATACAGAGAGATTTGCCGCTGAAGCTATTCCTGCTATTCAAAATAAAATAGGACAGTTTACTTCAAATCCTTTGATTAGAAATATTATCGGTCAAGATAAATCTTCTTTTGATTTCCGTGAAGTGATGGACAAAAAGAAAATAATGATAGTTAACTTGTCTAAAGGTAGAGTAGGAGAGGGGAACGCAAACCTGATAGGTTCTATGCTTATTACAAAAATATATTTGGCAGCTATGTCTAGGGCAGAAAAAAATGAATCTGAATTATCTGGGCTACCAAATTTTTATCTTTATGCAGACGAGTTTCAATCTTTTGCCAACAAATCTTTTGCTGACATTTTGTCCGAAGCCAGAAAGTATAAATTAAATCTAACTATCGCTCATCAATATATAGAGCAGATGGAAGAGGAAGTAAGAAATGCGGTTTTTGGTAACGTTGGAACGATGATTTCTTTTAGGGTAGGTGCTTTTGATGCTGATGTTTTGGAAAAAGAATTTGCTCCTGTATTTACCGCAGAAGATTTGGTAAATCTTGGTTTTACCCAAATATATTTAAAACTTATGATTGACGGTGTTTCTTCTCAACCTTTTTCTGCTACTACTATGCCCCCTATTGCTCGTCCGGATATATCTTTTAAAGAAGAAGTCATCACCTCTTCTAGAAAGCAATTTGCTAGCCCTAGGGAAGATGTGGAGAAAAGTATAGAAGATTGGCACAAAATCAGTACCCCAGAAGTAAAACCTAAATCTAGAGATGAATTTTTTGGCCAAAAAGATTTTAAGCCTAGTGGTCATAAGGTTGAAAGTTTGAATATTCATAATCAGGCAGATAATCAAAAAGATAGTCAAAATAGGACAAATAATGTAGCTCATGGACAAAAAGAGATTGATAAAAATAAAGAAGTTTTTCAGAAAGCTAAAGAGGATTTGATTAAAATTCAAACTGAACCAAAAAATAATCATCAAGAGAGTAAAGAATTTAAAGAAAGATTTTCTCTTGCTTCTATAGCTACAAACAAAAAAATAGAAAAAACACCTAGTGCAAACAACCTTAATTCTTTAAAGGAGGCTTTGTCAAAAGTAACAAACGGGAATGGAGGTAATTTAAATGGGGCGGTTTCAAATAACAATTCTCCAAAACCAAATCCAATAATAGAAAGTAAAAAAATAGAAGAGCAAATAAAAGAAAAAGATCAAAGTAAAAAAGAAGAAGTGGTTTTTGATAATACAAAAAATATAGGCCAAAAAGAGATTCCAGAAGATGTTTTGAGAGAAGTTTTAAGTATACCGTCTGATAAATAATGTTATGCAAAAGAATGTATTAATTTTTTCAATTTCTTATTATCCTTTTGTAGGCGGTGCCGAAGTAGCTATAAAAGAGATAACTGATAGGCTAGAGGAAAATAAGTGGTCAATGATAACCTGTCTTTTTGACAAAAAATTACCAAAAGAAGAAGTTATAGGTAATATAAAAGTATATAGAGTCAGTTGTCCTAAAATACTATTTCCTTTCGTTGCTTTTTGGAAAGCTAAAAAAATTCACCAAAAAGAAAGTTTTGATTTGGTTTGGTCTATGATGACTTACGCTGGTTTTGCAGGCCTTTTCTTTAAAATTTTTAACAAAAAAACTCCATACCTTTTATCTTTACAAGAAGGAACACCTTTATCTCAGATAAAAAGAAAATCATTTTTTGTTTATCCTCTTTTAAAATATATGTTTAAAAAGGCAGATAAAATTCAAGCTATATCAACTTTTTTGGCCAATTTTGCTACACAAATGGGTCATACTAAAGAAGTTTCTGTTATCCCAAATGGAGTAGATGTCAGTCATTTTTCTGTGAAAATACCTAAAAATGATAAGGATGTTTTGATTGAACAACTTGGTAAAAAACCAGATGATATTTTTCTAGTCACAACTTCCAGATTAACTCATAAAAATGCAGTGGACGATATAATAAAATCCTTAAAATTTTTAGATGATAATATTCATCTTATTGTTATAGGCAAAGGAGAGGAAGGGCCAAATCTTCAAAAATTAGCCAATGATATTGAAGTTAGTAATCGAGTAAAGTTCTTAGGTTTTGTTTCCCATTCAGAAATGCCAGCATATCTTTCCGTTTGTGATATATTTGTCAGACCAAGTCGTTCGGAAGGATTTGGTAATTCATTTATAGAAGCCATGGCCGTTAAGTTGCCTGTGGTGGCTACGCCAGTTGGAGGAATAGTGGACTTTTTGGACGATAAAGAGACAGGGGTCTTTTGTTGTCCAGACAACCCTCAAAGTGTAGCAGATGCAGTCAATTTTTTGATAGATAATAAAGAGGAGACTTTAAAGATAATAATGAAAAAAGTGTAGCAGATGCAGTCAATTTTTTGATA
>CAZKCA010000006.1:35930-63597 GCA_964551495.1 uncultured Candidatus Saccharibacteria bacterium | reverse complement strand
GACTGTCTGAAAACGACTTTATACTAGCCTCAAAAATAGACAATATATCGATAAACTAAAATTAGTTTTTTTGGATTTCTTTTTTTATCTCTTTAAATTCATTTTCTATTTGAGACAATCTTTCTCTAGAAGATTTTATAAGACTAGCTCCTTCTTTTACATATTCTAGACCTTTTTCAACATCCAGGTCATCTTGAGATTCAAACCAAGAAACTATAGTGCTGAGTTTTTTTAGATTTTCTTTTAAGTTAACTTCGGTTGTTTTTTTCATAATACTTTAGATTTTATTATACCGTCAGAAACCATTATATCAAGATCTTCATCTTTTTCTACATCTGACTGTTTTTTTATAACTTTACCTTTGGATCTAACGATACTGTAGCCTTTTTTTAGTTGCCTTTCAGGATTTGATATATTTATTAAATCTTCGGACTTTTTTACCTCTAATTTAAAACCCGAAACCAATACTTCCATCCCTCTTTCCAAGCGGAAAGCGGTGTTATTTAAATTTTCATAAATAGATTTTATAGAATTTTCTATCTTATTTATAGAAATTTGCATAAAGTTTTCTATTTTAGAAAAGACATCAAATAATTTTGAAAACTTTTGTTCAATTATTACCTGACTGTGTTCTATTTTAAATTTAGAATCCTGTATAAAAGAACCAAACGCAGAAAATATTTTTTCTTCAGAAAGATTTATATAAGAAAGTATTTCATCCCAACTTTTGTTTAAGTAATGAGCGACTGCGGTTGGTGTCGAAACATTTACATCTGATACCAAAGAAACCAGAGGTATATCTTTGTCATGACCAATACCTGTAATAACAGGGACTGGAAAATTAGCAATCTCCCTAACTAATTGCTCATTATTAAAAGATTGGAAAGATTCAAGTGATCCTCCTCCTCGCATTAAAACCAAAACATCAATATTTTTATCTTTTAAAGTTTTTACTGAATTTAGTAAATCAAATATAGAATCTGCTCCTTCAACTTTTGAATCAACAAATAATATTTCAAACCCATATTTACCTATGTTAGTTAAGAAATCGTTTATAACAGCACCATTTTTGGAAGTAATTACACCTATTTTTCTAGGATAAAGAGGAATTGGTCTTTTTCGATCAGCAGAAAATAAACCTTCTTTTTCTAATTTATTTTTCAATTCATCATAAGCTTTTTTCAGTGCTCCTTCCCCTAAAAGTTCGACCATCTCAACTTGCAAAGTTAACCCCCCATTTGGTTTGTATATATTTGGATAAGCCGACACAACCACCTCTAAACCATCCTCTAATTTAATACTAGCTAGAGAAAAATCCCTTTTCCACATAAAACATTTTATAGTACTCTGATCCTCTTTATCTTTTAAAGAAAAATATAAATATGACCGTCCTGGATATTCTTGAACACCAAAAACTTCCCCAATTATTTTAGCTTTTTCAAGTTTAAGTTTGGAATTTAATAAGTCTAAATATTTACTTACAGTTATATTATCCCTTAGCATTTGATCAATTAAAACTACCTATAATCTGGATTTAAAATATCTTCTACTTCACTTTTAGGTAAAGAAAATTCTTGTATACCCAACGCATAGGGTCCAATAGAATACTGACCAAATATAAATACAATATTTTGATCTGTCATATACCAAGAAGCAAAATTTTGAGAGTTAGGTCTTGTTCCCTCTTTTATAGAAAAGTCATCTAAAGTTTCTTTAAACTTGTTGGTAAAATATTTATAAGATTTTTCAGATAAAACATCTAGATAGGAGTTGCCAATAAAAATATCCCTGAGGGTTAGAAGCTCATCGTAATTATTGTAAGTAAAAGTTGTTACCCCAGTAATACCATGAGCACCACCTGTGTAATTATAAATCTCTAGAATATAAGAAACAGTATTTGATGAAGTTGCTGTTTTGGTGTTAACAATATAACTATATTTTCTATTTTCATTCAATCCCAAAAATTCCGCTTCGGCTTTAGATATATCTCCAAAATCATTAATAAAATTTTCTTTAGTTGTTTTTAGAAAATTAGCCATTTCCAAATACTTCCCCTCAGGGATTTCTGGGTAAGATAAATCAAATTCAATATACTCGGTTTTATCGCTTTCTTCTATAACAGGCAAGACAGAAACAACTGGTGCGTGTGTGACATTTTTAAACAACAAAAAATACAACATCAAACCCAATAAAACCAAAACTATAAAAATTAAGATTTTTTTCATGATAATTTTGTTAGAGTTTTAATTGCAAATACTTTTGATAAAACTTTGACCAATATTTTCCTAAACTCTTCTATAGCAATCATAGATGAACTAACTCCAATTATTATAACCCAATCACCCAAAGATAGCATTGTAGTTCTAAGTATTGACTGGAGAGGTCCCCAATAAACAGCCAACAATTGCAGGCTAATAACTATAAGCAATGCGCCCCAAACATATAAATTACTAAATATTTCCCTTGTAAAAATTGATTTGTTTTCAAATCTTGCGTTAAAAATATTAAACCACTGAAATACAGCCAAAGTTGTCAAAGTAATAGTAGAAGCTTTTACAAATCCAGCCCCTAAATAGGCATCAAACATAAAAATAGACCCAAGCATCATTACAAGTCCCATCATAATGATTCTCTGAATCATTATGCTATCTATTATTTTAGTAAATCTTTTTCGATTATCTTTTAACAAATCCTTATCTTTTGGTTCCATAGCTAGAGCTGCCACCAAAAATCCATCCGTTACAAAATTTAACCAAATTATTTGACTAGCCAAAATAGGTATCGGATATCCTAAAAAAATTGCTAGAATTATAGTGAATAATTCTCCAAAACTAGTAGAAAAAAGATAAAATATGACTTTTTTTATTGTTATATATATATTTCTACCTTCTTCTATTGCATGGATTATATTTCCAAAATTATCATCTTGCAAAATTATATCTGAAGATTCTTTAGCAACCTCTGTACCTATTTTACCCATAGAAACTCCCAGATCAGCCGCGACCAAAGACAAAGCATCATTTACACCATCTCCTGTCATAGCTACAACTTTTTTACTTTTTCTATAAAGTTCTATTATTTTTAATTTATCTTCTGGTGTAACTCTGGCAAAAACAGAAGTCTTTGGTAAAAGTTTAAGCAATTCATCTTCATTTTTATTTTCTATATCAGAACTAGTTAAAACAACGTCTCCTTCTTTATATATACCTGTTTTTATACCTATAGATTTTGCTGTTTCTATATGATCGCCGGTTATCATTACAACTTTTACTCCAGAATTCTTTGCCAAAGTTACAACATCAAAAACTTCCTCTCTTATACTGTCACTGATACCAAAAAGACCAACAAAACAAAGATCAGGCAAACTTTCAATACCACTCCAATCTACCCCTTCTTTGTTTATAGCCATAGCCACAACCCTTAAACCTTCTTTGGTCATCGATAGAACATTTTGACGAATATTGTCCAAATCAGAATCTTCTATTTTGGATATAGCACCACCTTTCCAAATATTTTTTAGTTTGGAAATTATAATCTCTGGTGCCCCAACAACAGTTGTAACTTCTTCTTTGTCTATAAGATTGGTGACTGCGTGGTATTTCAAATAAGAACTAAAGGGTATTTCCAAAATTTTATTATTTTCTCTTTCTAAATCATTTTTTATAAATCCAACTTTTTGTGAAAAAACTGCCATAGCAAGTTCTGTTGGATCGCCGGATATTCTTTGCCACATTTTATTTTCCTCAGAAAAAGCAACTACTCCATTTGAAATAAGAGAGGATAATTTTCCGGCGAATAGTAAATCTTTGTGGTCAACTGGAGAAATAATATTTCCAGAATAAGAAATGTCGCCTTTTGGTTCATACCCATTACCAGACACTTCGTAAACTTTTTCTCCAACATATAAACTTTTGACCATCATTTGGTTTAAAGTAATGGTACCTGTTTTATCTACTGCTATTATTTCAGCCTGCCCAAGAGCTTCAACAGCTTGAAGTTTTCTAACTAAGGCATTTTTTTTGCTCATCCTATACATACCGGTGGCCAAAATAATAGTAACAACAACCGGCAATCCTTCTGGAGTCACAGAAACAGCTATAGCTACCGAAGTAGAAAACATTTGAGACGCTGAAAATCCTTTTGATAGTCCAAAAACAAACACAAATAAACAAACAAAAACAACAACAAAAATTATCATTTTTGAGATAATTTTTATATTTTTCTTTAGGGGCATATCGGCATCTATACTTAAAAGTTTTTGAGATATTCCTCCTATAAAAGTATTTACCCCCGTCGATACAACTATTGCCCGAGCACTACCTTCTATAACATAGGTCCCACTCCAAACCATATTATTTTGATCAGATATAGGCAGAGAATCTTTGTCTATTATTTCTTCACTTTTAATAATTGGTTCAGACTCTCCCGTAAGAGAAGATTCATCTATTTTAAGATTGTTAACTTCTAAAAGTCTCGCGTCTGCCGGTATTTTATCTCCTTCAGATAAAATAATAATGTCACCAGGAACAAGCTCTTCAGCTAGAATTATTTTTTCTCTCCCATCTCTAAGTAAAGTCGTATAAGTAGTAACCATTTTTCTTAGAGCAAAAAGAGTATTTTGAGCTCTGCCTTCTTGAATTGACCCGACTATAGCGTTTATAAAAAGTACTGAAAATATAACAAGACTGTCTACAACATCACCTTTTATAAAAACAACAAGTCCTGCCAATAGAAGTATGTATATAATAGGATTTTGAAATTGTCTTAGAAATATTTTGAAGACAGAATCTCTTTTTGATTCTGGTAATTTATTTAACCCATGTTTTTGTCTAAGGCTCTGGACTTTTTCCTCTGATAAACCATGAGTGCTTACTTCAAATTCTTTTAAAATATCTTCTTTATTTTTTCTATACCAATCTATCATCTTTTTAGTATAACAATAAAATCGGTATTAAAAAATTTAAAAGAATTTCATAGAAGACAAGATTTTTTCAAAATCTTTAATTATTTGATCTTCTAGTGTTATATAGGTTACCCGACAATTAAATATTTTGTCTGTTTTATCTTTAAACAAAACATTTTTTGTTCCATAAAGACCATCTGAGAAAAATTCAAAATCAGCAACATCAGAAACATAATCAGATATTTTAAGATCTGCTGTATTTACAAAAAATACTGTTTTAAAATCATCCGTTAACACCCACTCTTCTATAGATAAATTTTCTGGATTTTCAAAAGCAAAGCAAGATATAGAAACAGGTAACTCTCCAACTAACTGACCATTTAGCAAAGCTCTGGTTGTTTCATTGTCTTCATAAGCTTCAAACCCATTAAACAATCCATCTCCAGATTCAAAACCTTGAATAAAATAGTTTGAAGGTAGCTCAAAAGATATACCCATATTTTCTACCGAATAAGGAACTGTATCTGTCTTTGAGACAAAACTTATCCCAAAATATGACCAGACCATAAAACCAACAACCAATAAAGAAATTATGACAATTATTATTTTATTTTTATTATCCATAAATTTTATATTTTAAACTGTAAATTACATTTTATCATAGATTAAATTTTGGTGTAAAAATAAAGCTTTTTTGGGATATAAACAGATACTCCACAGGATAGACACCACAGTTGTTTGACTTTTTTGTAAAATCGCAGGACAATTTGTGTAGGTTAGACCAAAAAAGAGAGTCTCCTAAAATATAAATTTAATGTTTTCGTGTATGTGAGAGTTATGAACTCACATCAGAAACAACATATAATAAAACGAGACATTCTCCTAAAGTCGAACCTGCAGAAAACGATACCGCCATTTGTTGGCGGTATTGTGTTTTAATTTGCAGAAACTCTTAAGTAATGATCTCCTGACTCACAAGGGATTATAGCCCCTAGCTCATTTTGTCTTCCTAATACCTCAATCATATTCCCAACCTTTAATGCAAACGGATCTGCGATGTTGTCTTTAGCAATACACAAATTGATCCCCATAGAAGGCACCTCTACATTTGCTGGTCCATTTTCAGTTTCTAAAGTAATAATAATTGGTCCATCAAAAGCTACTTGTTCTAGATTTACATCTAAAATTTTACCAGATACAGAAGCATTGCTTCCAACCTCTACATCTGATTGTTTTTCGTTATATATATAACTATTTAAAACCCAAAAACCAATACCCGCTATTATAATAATTAATAAAACCCAAATTAATATTTTTTTCATAACTTTTTTAATTATCTTAAGGATTAAATTGTATCATATATTTGATTAATATATAATTATTATACAAAAATGAAACCAGCTCCGATAATCTCTTTTGAAGAATTTGATAAACTAAGAGAAAAATTAGGTAAAATTGTTTGCACTTCGGGTGGTTTTGACCCAATACATCCAGGTCACGTATCTTGTCTTTATGAATCTAAACAATACGGAGACACACTTGTTGTAATAGTTAATGGTGATAATTTTCTGAAATCAAAAAAAGGTAAACCTTTTATGGATCTAAAAACCAGATGTCACGTAGTTTCTCATATAAAAGGAGTAGACTTGGTAATCCCTTTTGAGATAGAAAATGATCAGACAGTAATAGAAGCTTTGAAAAAAATAAAACCTCATATTTTTACAAAAGGAGGAGATAGGATAGATAAATACTCTATCCCTGAATGGAATGTCTGTGAGGAATTTAATATAGAAGTTATTTCTGAAGTTGGTTTCAATAAAGAATGGAGTAGCTCAAACTTTCTACACGAATGGGGTGAGTTTTGGAAAAATAAATAGTAAAATTATATTTAAAATCTCCCCTCAATATCTGTATTTTTGAAACACCCTCAAAAGCTCCTGCGAGCTTGTTCAGCTGTCCTCGGCCTTGATCCGTCAAGAAAGGGGTGCCTTGACGGAACCATGCTCAAGGCCTGCGGAGGTTCCAAAAACACAGAATTTCGGAAAGATTTTAAAAACTTCACTAGCAACTTCACCTAATTTAAAAACATTCGCAGATTTTTAGCTAAAACAAAAGCGAGGAACGCCAGCCGGAGACACTGTCTGAGCGTAGCGAGTTTGGCGAGAGGTCAGTGACGAGCGCTTTGTTTTATAAAAATCGAGGACGTTTTGAAATTAGGTGAAATTAGTATATATATAAAATATCTTAAAAAATAACAAATATAGTAACAGATAAACAAAAGACCCGATCTCTCGGGTCTTTTGTTTAAGATTGATGTTTTGAAACAAGCTTTGTCATTTCAAACATATTCACAGTCTCTTTTCCTCCAAACACCTTTTTTAGATTCTCATCGGCATTGATGTTTCTTTTGTTTTTTGGATCTTGAAGATCATGTTTTTTTATATAAGCCCAGATCTTCTTTACCACCTCTGGTGTTGGCATAGGACCTTTACCTACTACCGCTTCCAATTCTGGAGTTAGGTTTTTTGGTCTCATAAAAGCTGAATTTGATTTTGGCATATTTTTAATTAAATTTTTATTAACTGATTCATTATAACATTTATATTTAAATCAAGCTAGTTTTTGTAAAGTGAAACCCCTCCCTGCAAGCAGGAAGGGGTTTAAAATTTCTTGAACGCCGAGCCCGAGCGTGCTTTAGGTCGCGGATGCTGTCTGCTGATGATGGCTGAAAGACGACGGAGGCGAGTGGGTACTGTGCATTGCCTTCTCCTTTGTGCGATCGTACACCGAAGTGTATCTATTTTTAGATTATCTTTTAATAAAGAAATAGTCAAATAGAAAAATGAAGTTTTGCTATACAAAAGGAAATTAATAAGTTAAAATGTAGAAAATAGTTTATGGATATTGTGTCCTTCAAAGAGATATTTGATCCTCTACTTGCTCGTCATCTTGCGTATAAAATAGACTCCTACAAGAAAATAACATCAAATAAAGATGTTTTAGACGTATTGGAATACACAAAAGAAATAAGTGGTGGTGGCAAAAGACTTAGACCTTTCATTGTCTACTCTATATACAAAGCCAAAAATCCAGATTCAAAAATAGAAGAAATAATTGATTTACTTTTGGCGATAGAAATATTTCATATATTTTGCTTGGTGCATGACGATATAATGGATGAAGCAGAAACAAGGCACAACACAAAAACGGTCCACAAATACACAGAAGAAATTTTAAAAAATAAAAATTCCCTAAATACAAAAAGAGTTTCCGAAGGTCAAGCAATACTTGTAGGTGATATTTTATTTAATACCACATACGAACTTTTATACAAAGACAGTTGGACAAAAGATATTGAAACAAAAAACAAAGTAATACAAATATTCATTGAATTGGTAGAGGAAGTTTGTATTGGACAAATGATAGATATAAATCTTGTTTCTAAACAAGAGGCTCCTTTGGAAGAAATAATGGAAAAAACAAAACTAAAAACAGCTTACTACTCTTTCGTACGACCAATAGAAATAGCATTTACTCTGACAAAAGAAAATAACTCCAAATTTGCCAGAGAATTTGGTGAAAACATAGGAATACTTTTCCAAATACAAGACGATTTACTGGACATAATTGGTAAAAAAGAAGAAACCAATAAAGATACCCTTTCTGATGTGTTAAAAAACCAACACACAATACTAACTGATTTTATAAAAAATAAGGCTGAAGAAAAATATAAAAAATTATTTGAAGAAATCGACAAAATGAACAAAGATTCCATAATAAATCTTTTCAAAGAATCTAGAGCCATAGATTATGCACAAAATGAAGCCAAAAAATATATAGATAAGTGTATAATAAACATTAAAGAAGCTGAGACATCTGAAAAAAAAAAAAAAATATTTAAATACATAACTTCCCTACTACAAAATAGAACTAAATGAAAAAAGAAACAGTTAACTTATCTAAAGCTATAGAGAAAAAACATGGCACAAGTTATTACATTGCCACATTATTTTTACCAGAACAAATAAAAAAAGAGGTATTTGTTTTGTATGCTTTCGTAAGAACCCCTGATGAGTATGTAGACAACCCAAAAGAAAATGAAAATCCTAAAGAAAAACTAGAAGAATGGAAAAAAGAATGGCAAAAAGTCTGGGAGACCGGAGAATCTAAAAATGAAATACTTGTGGCCACTAGAGAAATATTTAAAAAATACGATATACCTTTTGAAATTAGTATAGAATTTATAGATTCTATGATCCAAGATTTAACTATAAACAGATACAGAACTTATGAAGATTTGCAAAAATACATGAGAGGTTCTGCTGAGTCTGTTGGGATAATGCTAACTTATATTTTTGGATACACAGAAAAAAGAGCTTTTGATTACGCTAGAAAACTTGGAGAAGCAATGCAACTGACAAATTTTTTGAGAGATATAAATGAAGACTACGAACAAAGAAACCGAATATACTTGCCTATGGAAGATTTAGAGAGACTTAGTATAACAGAAGATGATATTAAAAATAAAAATGTTAACGAAAGTTTTAAAGAATTGATCAAACATCTGATACACAAAGCCAGAGGTTTATACAAAGAATCAGAGTTGGGTATAAACATGCTTTCTCATAAAACCCAATTTGGTGTTAGAGTAGCATCGAGGTTGTATGAAAAGATCTTGGATAAAATAGAAAAACAAAATTACGATATTTATAAAAAAAGAGCTAGAACAAATTTATTAGAAAAAATCTGGATAATCCTAAAAACATATGTCACACATTAAAAAAGCGATCATAATAGGTGCAGGATTTGGAGGACTTTCTTTGGCAGCCATGCTTTCAAAGAAAGGTTTTAATGTGTCCGTTTACGAAAAAAATGACCAAATAGGAGGCCGGGCAAGACTCTTGAAAGAAAAAGGTTACACTTTTGATATGGGACCATCTTGGTATATGATGCCAGATATTTTTGAAAATTTTTTCAAAATCCTTGGTGAAAATATTTCAGACTATTTAGATCTAAAAAGATTATCTCCATCTTATAGGGTATATTTTAAAGGAGACAAAAGGCCTTATGATTTCTACTCTGATAGAGAAAAAAACATAAAGCTTTTTGAAGAAATAGAACCGGGATCTTCTAAAAAACTTTTAGAATATTTGGATGAATCAAAAAGACAATACGATATAGCTAAAAAAGAGTTTATGTATAAAAACTATGACTCTATTTTTGATTTTTTCAATAAAAGAGTTATGACAGAAGGCAGAAAACTTGAAATTTTTAACTCAATGAAAAGAATTATTGAAAGAACTTTTAAATCAGAAATACTAAGAAAAGTTCTCCAATTTCATATGGTTTTTCTGGGTACTGCCCCAAAGGATGCACCTGGAATATACAGGCTAATGAACCATGTTGATTTTGATCTTGGTATTTGGTATCCAGATAAAGGTATCTATGAACTACCAAAAGCAATAGCTAAAGTTGCCGAAAAATACGGAACAAAAATACATTTAAACTCCCCTATCAAAAAAATAATTGTTGAAAATAAAAAAGCCGTCGGGGTAGAGTTAGAATCTGGAGAAAAAGTATTGGCAGATATTATAATTTCAAACGCTGACTTACATCACACCGAAGAAAAACTTTTAGGAGAAGAACTGAGAGATAGAAAAGAAAAATTCTGGGAGAAAAAGAAAATGGCACCGAGCGCGTTTATCATGTATCTAGGTGTAAACAAAAAATTCGATTCTCTGGCTCACCATACATTACTATTTTCTAAAGATTGGGATCTAAATTTCAGTCAAATATTTGATAATGCAAAATTCCCAGATGACCCTTCTATATATGTATGTGCTCCTGGCAAGACAGACTCTTCTGTTGCCCCAGAAGGCAAAGAAAACATTTTTGTTCTTGTACCTATTGCTTCTGATTTGAAATACACTGACAAAGAACTAAAAGAATGGAGGGATAAAACAATTAAAATAATGGAAGAAAACTTAAATTTAGCTGGATTATCTGAAAATATAGAATACGAAAAAATCTACTGTGTAAAAGATTTTGAAAAAGACTACAACAGCTACAAAGGAAGTGGTTTAGGCTTAGCTCACACATTGGGACAATCTGCCTTTTTTAGACCAAACAATATATCCAAAAAAGTAAAAGACTTGTATTTTGTAGGAGCTGGGACAAACCCCGGCATAGGTATGCCTATATGTGTTATATCCGCAGAAACTGTCTACAAAAGAATAATGGATATAAAAGATCCAGAACCGATAAAAGAAGTCTAAAAAACTTTTAAAGCAATAAGAAAGAAAATTATCATACCAACCAAAGAATTTAATTTTGGAAAGTATTTGTACAACCTAAATAATTCTTCTTCTGATGATTTGTAAGATTTGAACATTAAAAACAAATACGGAATAGATAATATTATTCCAAAATAAGAAATATAAGGCCAAACTAAAATAGATGACAAAAAGTATAAAACTCCACACAAAATAATAGTTTTATTTTTTTCTAGTTTTGTAGCTATTGTTTGTATTCCAGAATCTCTGTCTGCAAAAATATCAGGTACAGCAGAATAAGCATGCATAGCCATAGCCCAACAAATACCAGCTAAAACTGGAAATAGAACACTTCCCTCTCCTCCCACCAAAAAATAACCAAAAACCCCTGTGACAACATAGTGACTGGCCGAAAACAAACTATCAAATAATGGCCTTATTTTAGCTCTTATTGGTGGAGCAGAATAAAATACAGCAAAAAAATAAAATAAGAGTAAAGCTATAAAAGATTTGACTCCTATAAGAAAAGATAAAATAACAAAAGGAATGTTTGTAATAAAAATATAAAGAAAAACTTTTTTATGAAGACTAGGATCTAGCAAGTCTTCATATCCTGTTTTTTTAGGATTTAGCTTATCTGTCTCATAGTCAAAAACATCATTAACTCCATAAATCAAAAGGTTAGCTGGAAATATAAAAAATATACCGAAAAGTATTACATAAATAGAACCAAGATCGCCTAAAGCCGAAATACCAGCAAAAACACCCAGTAAATAGGTGCCAAATTCATAAATCCAAAATCTAGGCCTAGAAATAGTTAATATTTTTGATATTTTCATAACTATACAATACCCTAAAAATTCAGTATTAAAAAGAGTAATTTTTATGCTAAAATTGAAATAATGAACAAGTTTAATATAAAACAAGGACCAATCGCCTTTATAAAACAACTGTTTATCATGGAAACTGCTCTTGTTTTATTTCTAATAATAATATCCTACCTAGAACACTACGAACTTTTATTTCAAAACCTAAACTTCCATACATATGTAAGATACGATCTGTTTATACTTATCATTTCTTCCCTATTTCAAATATTTTATATAGTGGCAATCTTTTTAAACTGGTATTTTTCTTATTATGAAATATCTAAAAATGAACTAATAAAAAGAACTGGAATTTTATTCAATAGAAAAAAATACATACCACTAAATGAAATAGAATCTGTAGAAACATATGAATCATTAACAGATAAATTAACAGGAAACGGCACGATAATACTAGAAAAAAACAATGGTAAGGTCATAAGAATAACAGATGTTTATAATTTTGAAGAATACGTAAACATACTAAAAGCAAATATTAAACATCTATCAAAAGACATAAAATACGATGCTAAGTATCTTATAAAACAAAAAGAAAATAAAAATCTAGAGTTTAAAGAAACCTTAAGATTTGATATTAAAAAAGTTGAGGTAAATAAAGAATTAGAAAAAGTAATAGCTAAAACAATTATCGGATTTTTAAACGCCGAAGGAGGAAATTTAATAATAGGAGTTTCAGATAAAGGAGAAATACGTGGGCTTGAAAAAGACATAAATACCCTTCCCAAAAAAGACATAGATGGTTTCCAAAATCACTTAACCATGATTATAAAAACAATGATCGGAGTTAATTTTTTAAATAGTATAGATGTAAATTTTGAAACAATAGAAGAAAAAGATGTTTGTATTGTATCGGTAAAAAAAGGACACAAACCAGCATATCTAAAAAACCAAGACAATAAAGAAGAATTTTTTGTTAGGGTTGGAAATTCAACCCAACCTCTCTCTATGAGCGAGGCAGAAGAATATATAAAGGAACACTTCTAAACTACACCGTTTTTGGTTTGTCCAACTTTTGAATACCGATAATTTTTATACCGTAGTAGACAACAAGAGCAACTACAATAAAATCTATAACTACTGTTATAAAATCGCCGTAAAGAATTTCTGCTGAACCAATTTTAAGAGACGCCGTTTTCAACCCATCAGTAGCTCCTAAAATCAAACTAAGTAAAGGATTAACTATACTTGTCACAAAAGAAGAAACTACTTTAGATACCGCCCCTCCCAAAATAAAACCAACAGCAAGCCCAACCACACCTTGTTCCCTTATAAAATTAATAAAATCATTTATATTACTTTTCATAATAAAATCTTATCAAAAATAATGAATTTGTCTAAAGAAAACACCGATTTATTCAAAAATCGGTGTAAAGTTATATTCTTTGGCCTTCCTTGAAACAAAATCTCTTAGGCTTACTTTGTAAATATCACAGTAATGTTTTGCTTCTTTTAGGTTATTTACTTTTACTATTCTATTGCAAACAGAATCAATACCACTATCGCCCATAATTTTTCCTTCTCTTAAATCAACCGCAATAGATTGAACTGAAAGAGGGGCTAACATAAGTACATTTTCTATAGTAAATGGAACTTTATTCCTTGTACAAGGTTCGTGTTTACGAATTTTCCAAATATCTACAGTGAAAGAATTGTTTCCAAAAAAAGACCTCTTAGAAAGTTTAATTCCCCCAAAAGTATTACGCTGGATACTCCAACCAGGAGGAACTTTAAAATCTGACCTCATCTCTTCTACTATAAAATCTAGATCCCTAAAAGGAAAATGCCCCGAGGAGTAAAGATTCCAATAGTCAAATTTTTCTTCTTTGTCCTCTTTATTGTCAAAATGATTTAAAATTACTTTTGTTACAGAGCCTCCTACAGCCCAAACTTTTCCATAAGTATTTGTAAGTATTAACTCTATTATTTGAGGATATCTCAAAAGCAAATTTTCATGAAAATCAATATGTGGCAAAATGTGCATACTAAACCTCCACCTCCAAAACTACCACTAACACTCAAAAAGTCAATAGCTGATTGTCCGCCTTAGTGAGCAGAGCGAGACAGGTCGTGGACGATATCCGAACGATTTTGTAAAACATTTTGACATTTATACATAGGTAAGTATAGTTTAAATTAGGAGTTTTTATGAGTACACTCAGAAACCAGAACAAAAGATCAGAGAGTGATTTGAAGACCCTTGACCTTCTACTGACAATATTTGAAATGATGCTGTCTTATGCAAATAGACTACATAGTATTCATGAACTAAGTCGGGATAGTATGAAAGAGATCGAGAGTAAACTACAAAATGTTTATGGAGAACTTGAAATTGAAACTTATAAAACTGGTTTAAACCTAAGAGATCCTGACTATTCAGAACATCCCCTAAAACTCTTATGGAATCGTTGGAATAAATGCAAAAAACAAGTTGATGAAATGATAGACTGGTTTATGCAGAAATAACAAAATATTATGCCGTGGTAAATACTGCGGCATTTTTTATACAAAAACTAAAGTGCTGACCACTTCGGTCTCGTAAATTTACCCACCAAGGCTCGCAAAACTTTTTTGATTACTTTTATTCTACCATTTTGACGCTCCTCGGAATGTCACCTATTAGCGTTTACGTGTATACCACCAAATATCAAATTTTGAAATAATTCTGAAATATCCCAAATCCTCTCTCATTAGTTGTTCTAGCTCCATTACACTAATAGAAATTTTATTACTTAAATCAGTGATATCATTTTTTCCACTTATTAAATGATACTCAGAAATTAGAGAGAAATAATTACGAAGTTCATTTACAACTTTCTCACCAGCTATTAATCTTGCTGGAGCAAATAATTTTATCAGTTCATCTCTGTAATTTGTAATTGAGATTTGATCTTTCAGAGATTCAAATTTTTGATTAATAGGGTGCAAACTATTTATTGATTGAGTTGAACCTTGTAGACTATCGATATCTTTTACGAGTGATTCTAATTTTTGTTCGTTAATATCTATATTTAGTTTTAAATATTTTGCCGAACTTAGGTGATAAATAATATCTTGGTAAATATCTAATTTTTTATTAAAAATAATTTTATTATTATCTCTACTTGAACCAAGGAAATAGCCAATCAATAGAGGTAATAATATGGTTGTTGAAATGATTAATATATCCATAAATTAACTATTCTTTATACTCCTCGGAGTCCGAACCTATCTCAAACTGGCTGCCCGGCATGGATCGTGATTACACTTCTCTCCTTCGCCTCTCAAGCTTGCCGTCGCAAGCTTTCGGGCTAGGCACCGACTCGCGACCCACTCTACTGAGTGTGTGCCCGCTCCGTCGTTCGAGTCCAAGTCGCAAAGCAGTGCTTTGCTCCAGACACAAAAAACCTCCAGTTTTTTGCTGCCCGGCATGGACTCGAACCACGATACTCAGGACCAAAACCTGATGTCCTACCATTAGACGACCGGGCAATATTAAATTTTCACAAAAGCCATTAGATCCGCCTCGGTTCGCTTTGCTCCCAAAGCGAGACGGGCGACCGGGCAATATTTATGCGAAACAAAAGAAGTATAACAGATTATTTAAAAAATTTCTATTTTTCTTTTATTATTTTTATAAGAGCTATTTCTAGAGGTAAAGATGGTATATAAGAGCTTTTTATATTTTCATAGGCCTCCAAAAGATTAACCAAAACAGCAGAGCCAAACTTACCTTTTGATTTAGACATACTTTTTACAAAATCCAATTGTTTTGAACTTAACTCATTTTTGACCATAGATTCTTCACCAAAATTTACAAGTAAAATAAACCTAACTTGTTGAAGAATAAGTTTCAAAAATACAGACATATCAGAATTTAAATCTACTGCTTTTTTTACAGCATCCAAAGCTTTTTTTATATCTTCTTCTGCTATAGCTTCTATCACTTCATTTACTATTTCGACAGCTGGAGCACCTGTTACCAAACGCACCTCATCTTCTGATATTTTTTTATCTTTTGAAAAAGAAACGATTTTTTGGACGATACCCAATGTATCCCTAAATGACCCGTCTCCTAAAAGAGCAACAAGTTCTGCTGAAGAATCGTCTATACTAAAACCTTCTTTTTTACATACATTTTGAACAACTTTTTTCAAAACCTCTTGAGTGGGTTTTTTGAAAGTATATACCTGACAACGAGACAAAACTGTATCTGGAATTTTGTGAGTTTCTGTTGTGGCTAGTATAAAAACAACATACTCTGGAGGTTCTTCCAAAGTTTTAAGTAGTGCATTTGATGCTTGTTTTGAAAGCATATGTGCTTCGTCTAAAATATATACTTTATATTTTGAATCAAAAGGAAGAGAATTTACAGAATCATTTATTTCTCTTATATCATCCACCCCTGTATGAGAAGCGGCATCTATTTCATAAATATCATTTTGAGTTGTACCTATCTCACTAGCAAATATCCTAGCCACAGAAGTTTTACCTATGCCTCTAGTGCCAGCAAAAACATAGGCATGAGCAATGTCACCAGATTTTACCTGAGCTTCTAAAACTTTTATTACATGATCTTGACCTATAACATCTTCAAAATTTTTTGGTCTATATTTCCTATAGAGTACCTCTGACATAAAGACAGTATAACAGATATTTTTGATAATAAAAAAAGGGCCACTGCGAGAAGCTGTGGCCCTAAGGGTGGTTGGCTGGGGTTATGAACATCAAACTCAAGAACGGTTGATCTGGTTGGGCTGGATCATCTCCTTTCTCCCTTTGTTAGGGAGAGTTTGATGTTTTTGAAAGATCTTATAACCTAATAATATCAAATAATATTTATATGTCCAAAAACTTATCCACAATAAAAAGGCCACGTCAGCGCGACGTGGCCTTCCTGTCATCCGTTCAGCTCAGCAGGAACTAAATTAGCTAAGGCAAATCCTCCTTTCTTAAAGATGAGGCCCAAAAGCCTTCTCTCTTTAATTTATCATATAAAAACAAAATATCAAATAGTTGAAAGATAATTTAATACTATTTGCTCAACACTATTAGCATCTTTAGCTTCCATTAATTCAACCCTTAATTCTTTTGCCCCTTCGAAACCCGTAACATATGCTTTGTAATGTTTTTTCATTATTGCAAAACTTTTGTGGGGCAATAGTTTTTCATAAAGTTTTGTATGTTCTACCAAAACTTTCAACTTTTCTTCTACAGAAACATCTTCTACTCTTTTTTCTCTATTAAAGCACCAAGGGTTTCCGAAAATAGCCCTACCAAGCATTACACCATCTGCCCCAGTCTCTTTTGATTTTCTTTGTGCATCAAAAATATCCAGCGCATCGCCGTTTCCAAAAATTAAAGTTTGACTCTTTAAATTGTTTCTTATTTCTACCGCTTCTTTTATGTGTTCCCATCTAGCTGGAACTTTGGACATCTCTTTTCTTGTCCGAGCATGGATAGTTAAAACAGCTGGTTCTGTTTCCAAGATTTCAGGTATCCAAGTTTTTGTTTCATCTTTGTTATAACCAATACGAGTTTTAACAGTTACAGGTAAATCACCAGCTCCTCGTTTTGCTGCCAAAATAACCTCTTTTGCAAGCTTTGGATTTTTTATGAGTCCAGCTCCAGCTCCTTGTTTTTCTATGCTTTTATCAGGACATCCCATATTTATATCCACACCATCAAAACCAAGTTTTACAGCAAACCTACTGGCCTTCTCCATCATTTCAGGTTTTGATGTAAAAAATTGAGCTACAATAGGTCTTTCTTCTTCTGTAAATTCCAAATCCTTCAAAAGTGCGAAACCGGGAGTTTCTTTCTCTACTTCTTTATAAAGTTCTTCCTTTGAAATTTCTCCATTTACAAATTTTTCAACACTTTGACCTATTGGAGAAAGAAAAAGTCCGTCGGCAGAAACAAACTCTGTCCACATAACATCTGGTTTTCCATACTTTGCTATAACACGACGAAAAGCAGAATCTGTAACATCTGCCATAGGGGCTAGAACCAAAATCGGCTCCCCACCTTTTTCTTTTTTTAATTTCTGCCAAAAATTCATTACTGTGATGTTGTACCAGATTTTAGTTTATAAAACAATTTGTTTCCAAATCTTAAATCTATATAATCTAAATTTTTAAAACTTGTTGTGCTAGCAAGATCTGGTGATGTTAAAATAGCCTCCAAATTAAAAGCCACTTGATCTAAAGTAGATTCACTGTCAAATAAAATTCTACCACCCTCCAAAAGATACAGTTCATACTGGCCGTTATCTAATATTTTCAAGTAAAAAGGGCTTAAATTAAGTTTCTCTGTGTAATTGATAAATTGACCTAAAGAATTAAATAATTCAATGTCTGAAAAATATTTTTGACCCAACGGATCACCTTCAATCAAACCATAATATTTAAAATAAGCATCTCCAGAAAATTTTGGGGCTTTTGAGTAGACAGTGGCATTTTTATCCATAAAAAAACATTCTTCTTCATCCAGACTATTGCACCACAGAGCATAAGGTGATCTTTCTGTAATTTCCAAAGACAACGTACTCTCACCATCAAATCTTGCTTTTATACTTTCTATGCGTGGAAATTTATTTTCTAAATAAGAAATAAGTTCTTTTTTATCATATATAAATATATTATTTTTTGGAAAAAAGAAAAAAACATTACCACTCAAAAAAGAGTTTACTTCTTCTCCTAGTTCATATTTTTCCACCAAAACAGCACCTGTTATATAAGTATCAAACACCCGAAACATCTCCAACCTAGACAGATAGACCAAAAGACCAAATAATACAAAAAAAGATATAACTAAAATATAAAAAATACTCAAATATTTGTTTCGCCTTCTTTTTAAATATCCACTTTTGCGAAACTCTTGGATTGGCTTCATAAACTTCTAAGAATTAGTAATAAATTCCTGTCCAGCCATATAAGGACGCAATACTTCTGGGATTTTTATGCTTCCATCTTTTTGTTGGAAATTTTCTACAATAGCAATTAGGGGTCTACCAGACATAGCTGTGTTGTTTAAAGAGTGAGCAAATCTCATCTTTCCATCTTCATCTCTGTATCTTATATTTAATCTTCTTGTCTGAAAATCATGAAAATATGAAGAGGAATGAGTTTCCCTATATTTATTTTCACCAGGCATCCATGCTTCTATATCATATTTTTTAACTTGCCCTAATCCTAAATCTCCACCGCAATTTACAACCACCCTATAAGGAATACCCAGAGATTGCATTAGCTCTTCAGCATTTTTTGTTATCTCTTCGTGTAATTCTACAGAAACAGTATGACTTGCTTCGCACAAAACAACTTGTTCAAATTTATAAAATTCATGAACACGCATTATACCTTTTGTATCTTTCCCATGACTTCCAGCTTCCCTTCTAAATGCAGGAGAGAATGAAAGCATTTTTATAGGAAAATCTTTTTTATCCAAAACTTCATCCATATAAAAAGCCATAGTAGCAACTTCCGCAGTACCAGAAAGATAGTCTCCGTCTTGGGTTTTGTATAAATCTTCCTCGCCCTGAGGAATATACCCTGTTCCTAAAAATGGTTCTCTTTTAACCAAAGAAGGTACTATCATTTGTCTAAAACCACCTTTTTTTTGAAAGAAATCATTTACATACTGCCACAGAGCAAACTGAAGCCTTGCCCCATCTCCCGTCAAAAAATATCCTCGAAAACCGGCAACCTTTGTTCCTCTCTCCAAATCAAGCATGCCCAGATCGAGCATTAAATCAATATGATTTTTTGGTTCAAAATCAAATTTTGGAATATCACCCCAATTTTTAATCTCTTTGTTATCATTATCATCTTTACCTTCTGGAACAGACATATCTGGAATATTTGGTACAGAAACCATAAGTGACTGCCACTCCACCATTATTTCTTTCAAGGCCTCTTCATTTTTTTGAAGTTCTTCTTTTAAAACCTTCATCTCAGCTATCAGAGTAGACTTTAAGTTCTGATCTTCTGTTTTTACTATTTTTTCGCTTACAGAATTTTGTTCTGATCTTTTTTCTTCTACTAAAGCAAGTATTTCCTTTCTTCTGTCATCAACTGAAATTAATTTGTCCACGTCAAAATCTATGTGCTTTTTTGTGGCACCAGCCTTGACCAAATCCTTATTTTCTCGGATAAATTTTATATCCAACATATTTAATAGTCTACCATAAAGATTACAGAAAGAGAAAAACTTTGTGTAAATATCTTCAAGACTGTTATAATGATTTCTAAATATGGAAATTAGAAACCTAGAAAAGAAAAACTTTCCAAAACTTCTAAACCACATACCCGATCCACCAAAACAACTTAGAATAATCGGCCAATTACCAGAAAATCAAAAATATTTATGCATTGTTGGTTCTAGAAAATACAGTGAATATGGTAAAGCTGTCTGTCAAAAACTTATAGATGGGCTAAAAGGTTACCCTATAACTATTGTTTCTGGTTTGGCTATAGGAATGGACAGCATTGCCCACTTGTCTGCCTTAAAAAATAAACTAAAAACCATAGCAGTACCTGGTTCTGGTTTATCAGATAAATTTTTATACCCATCAACAAATAAAAGTCTAGCTAGAAAAATAATTGAAGATGGTGGAGCGTTAATTTCTGAATTTGATGATGATTTTAAAGCAACATCTTGGAGCTTTCCCCAAAGAAACAGAATTATGGCAGGAATGTCAGAGGCTACACTTATAATAGAAGCAGAATTAAAATCAGGGACACTTATTACATCAAAATATGCCATTGAATATAACAGAGATGTTTTAACGATACCACACTCTATATTCTCTAAAACCGGAACGGGTCCGCATATGCTTTTGAGATTAGGAGCTACACCTATTACTTCACCAGAAGATATAATCCAAGCCCTTGGATTAAAAACAAAAGAAAGTAAAAAACAAGATTACTCCATGTATTCTAGTGATGAAATGGAAATAGTTGAAATACTAAAAGAACCAAGATCAAGAGATGAGATAATCAGACTCCTAGACAAACCCGTATATGTTACCCAAACAATACTAGCAAGTATGGAAATAAAAGGTCTTTTGAAAGAAGAAATGGGTGAAATACATTTAATCTAAATTTGCCAAAAATTTTTTTTATAGTAATAATCAAGAGAACATAAAATAAAATGAAATTACTTATAGTAGAATCCCCAGCCAAAGCAAAAACAATTTCAAAATATCTAGATGATAAATATAAAGTTGTAGCTTCGGTTGGACACATAAGAGATTTGCCTAAATCCAACAAAAAAGCCATTGATATAGAAAATGGTTTTGTTCCTCATTATGAAATTTCAAAAGGTAAAGAAAAAGTTGTATCTGAAATACAATCTTTAGCCAAGAAAGCAGATGAAGTTTTGTTGGCAACAGACCCCGATAGAGAAGGAGAAGCAATAGCTTGGCACATAAAAGAAGCCGCTCATATAAAAAAACCAAAAAGAGTTGTTTTTAATGAAATAACCAAAGATGCAGTTGTCGAAGCAGTAAAAAATCCCAGAGAAATAGATATGAACCTAAAAGAAGCTCAGGAAGCCAGAAGGGTTTTGGATAGACTAGTAGGATATGATCTTTCAGGGCTGATTTGGAAAAAGGTAAGATATGGTCTTTCTGCAGGAAGAGTTCAGTCTCCTGCTCTCAGAATAATCATGGAAAGAGAAAGAGAGATAAGAAATTTTAAATCTCATCCATATTGGACTATTCATGCAGATCTTGAAGATCAAAGAGGTAATCATTTTAAAGTCACTTGCGAAGAAGAACCGACAGATGAAAAAACTGTAAATGAAATTATTGCTAAAGGAAAAAATGGTAAATGGAAAGTAAAAGAAGTAAAAGAAACGTCAGTTAAAAAATCTCCTAGACCACCTTTCATAACATCAACCTTACAACAATCAGCCAGTTCAAGGTTAGGATTTTCACCTTCAAGAACAATGGGTATTGCTCAAAAACTTTATGAGTCAGGCCTTATTACTTATATGAGAACCGATTCAACAAATCTTTCTTCGTTGGCTATTTCACAAATATCAAAAACAATAGAACAAAAATTTGGTAAAGATTTTATTGAAATAAGAAAATACTCAACAAAAAGTAAGAACGCCCAAGAGGCACACGAAGCCATAAGACCAACAGATATGTCTAAAGAGTTAGCTGGTACAACAGATGAACAAAAAAAATTATATTCTCTGATCTGGCACAGGACTATATCTTCACAAATGATAGATGCTCAAACACTTAGGACAAAAATAATTACAGAGGTTTCTAATGAGCAAATACCTTATTTTTCTGCAACAGGATCCAGACTAATATCCCCTGGATGGCTTTTGGGAGATCCTCAATCTAGAGGAGAAGATGTGGAACTACCTAAAGTATCCGAGGGAGAAAATTTGAATATAAAAAATATTGAATCCGAAGAAAAACAAACAGAACCCCCAACAAGATATTCTGAAGCAGGGTTAATTAAAGAATTAGAAAAAAGAGGAATAGGTAGGCCTTCAACTTATGCTTCTATTATAAAGACAATAGAAGATAGAGGTTATGTAGAAAAAATAAATAAAGCTCTTGTACCAACAGATACAGGAGATGTTGTTTCAACATTTTTGGAAAATTATTTCGGAGAATATATAAGTGATGATTTTACAGCTCAAATGGAAAACAAACTGGATGATATAGCGGAAGGTAAGGAAAAATATGTAAAAATGTTAACGAAGTTTTATAAACCTTTTTTGAAAGACATTAAAAGTAAAGAAAAAATAGAAAAGGTTACAAATTTAGGTTTAGCTCCCGAAGAATTTAAATGCCCTATTTGTGGAGGTTCTATGATTGTTAAACTTTCTCGTGGTGGAAAATTCCTTTCTTGTTCTAGATATCCAGATTGTGAAGGTGCTTTGACTATGGATGGTAAAGAAATAAATAACAACAAACCGATCGGAAACCATCCTGAGACAGCAGAACCTATATTTGTCATGGAAGGAAAATATGGTCCTTATATACAACTAGGTGAGAGATCAAAAGAAAAACCTAAAAAAGGCCAGAAAAAAATAAAACCTAAAATGGCTAGTATTCCAAAAGGTAAAGATTTAAACTCTGTGACAATAGAAGATGCTTTAAAATATTTATCTTTGCCGAGAGTTTTGGGAAATCATCCTGATACAAATGAACCGATAACAGCCAATGTTGGAAGATTTGGACCTTATGTGGTGCATCAAAAAGATTTTAGATCCCTAAAAGAGGATGATGTTTACACAATAGAGCTACCTAGAGCACTAGAAATTTTTGCTCAAGAGAAAAAGAAAAGAGCTTTTGGTAGAAAAAAGAAAACAGAAGAAAATAAGTAAAGTCATAAAATCTTGTTGAAACCTTATATTTTTGGAGACTTCGTAGGCGGGTAGCCGAGACCGAGCAAAATTTCAGCAGAAATTTATGCGTGCTCCAAAAATATAAGGTTGAAAAAAAATTTTATTTGTCACCCAAACAAAGCAATTAAAGGAAAAGCTCACAAGAAGCCTTCCCTCCTGTGAGCCGTTAGAAAAAATCAAAATAGGTTTTTTGTTTGAAGTCAAAACAAATAACCTTGTTGACCAATTTTTCTGGCCCGAAAGCCAGAAAAATGATCGGTACTGAAACCGCCAAGGAAATTAAAAGATGCGATACTTCCATTTCCTTTCCTCCCTTAAAAATAATACCAATTTTTGACTTTTAGGTCAAATTGTATTTATACTATCCTTACATACTATTAATATATGAATGATATAAAAGAACTATTTGGGGCAATAGCAAACCCAACAGAAGAAGATAAAAGGTTAATACAGAAAGCCTATGATTTTGCTTTTGAAGCCCACAAAGACCATAAAAGAAATAGTGGTGAGCCTTATTTCAATCACCTGTTTCAAACAGCTTTAAATATAGCCAGACTTGGTATGTCTGCCACCACAATTTCTGCCGGACTACTTCATGATGTTATAGAAGACACAGAAAAAACATCTGAAGAGATAGAAAAAGAATTTGGGAATGAAATCAGATTTTTAGTTGAAGGGGTTACAAAACTTGGAAAAATACGCTACCAAGGAACGTCTAGGCACAACGAAAGTCTGAGAAAACTTTTTGTTGCAATGTCTTCTGATATACGAGTATTGATAATCAAACTATGTGACAGGCTTCACAATATTCAAACTCTACAATTTGTCCCTAAAGAAAAACAACTTCGTATAGCCACAGAGACACTAGAAATCTATGCACCCATAGCATATAGACTGGGTATTAGAAAAGTTCACAGAGAATTAGAGGATATATCTTTTTCTTATGTATATCCAAAAGAATATACAGAGGTTTTAAAATTGGTAAAACAGAAACAAGGTATTGAAATAGAAAATTTAGAAAAATTTAGTAAATCTCTTAAAAAAGAATTGGCCAAAGGAGGTGCGGTGAACTTTCATATAGATTACAGAATAAAAGGACTTTATAGTTTATATAAAAAACTTAAAAGATACGACATGGACATAGACAAAATCCATGATCTTGCGGCTATGCGAGTTATTGTACCAACAGTATCTGATTGTTATACCATACTGGGAATAATACACAGTAACTGGATTCCACTGCCTGGGAAAATAAAAGACTACATAGCCTTTCCAAAACCAAACGGCTACCAATCTTTGCACACAACCATTTTTACCGGAGATGGAAGCATAGTAGAGATACAGATAAAAACAGCGGAAATGTATCAAGAATCTGAATACGGTATAGCATCACATATCTCCTACAAACAGGGTCTTAAAAAGAAATCAACAAACCCAAATTTATTGTGGTTAAGAAAAATATTACCTTCACCAGAAAAATGGAACAACAAAAATAAGGATAAATCTGAAGATATACCTAAATGGGTTAAAGAGTTGGTCCAATATCAGAATGAGGCACCAGAAGATAAATTTATAGATGACATAAAAACAGATTTCTTTGAAGAAAGAATCTTTGTATTTACACCAAAAGGAGACGTGATAGATTTACCTAAAAATTCTTCTGTAATAGATTTTGCTTATAGCATACACTCAGATATTGGAAACCACATATCTGGAGCAAAAATAAATGGAAAATACACTGCAATATACACAACTCTTAACAACGGAGATCGTGTAGAAATAGAAACAAAAAAATCTTCAAAGCCAAACAGAAAATGGATAGACTATTGTAAAACAACAATGGCTAAAAAACACATAAGAATATTTTTAGAAAAGTCTTCTTAATTTTATATACTAAAGTTTTTTATAGAATAAAGATCTTCGTCTGATTCTGTATTTTCAGCCTCTTTCTTTTGTTCTGGAGTTCTATCGTCTAAATCTTCTGGATTAGCCTCTACTAGTCTGTCTAACTCTGGATTATGAACATACTCAGGAACATTATAATTTTTAGGAGGTTCTGGGTTTTTTTCTATATGTCTATCAAGCATCTCTGTTGGAGATTTTGCTTTATTGTTAGTCTCTATCAGTTCTATAATATGCTTCAAGTCTTCGTTTGAGAAAAAATCTATTGTAAGCTTTCCACCATTTTCTTTTTTCTCTATAGAAACTCTCGTCCCCAAAGTTTCTGTCAATTTTTCTTCTATTTCCAAAGTTTCTGGGTCAAGAATATTTTCTTTTTTACGAGCTTTTTCAAACGCAATTTTTCTAGCTATAGCTTCGGCCTCCCTAACAGTTAGTTTTTTAAATAAAATTTCTTTAAATAAAGTGGATTGTTCTTCTGGTCTATCATTTAAAGTCATAAGAGGTCTAGCATGACCCTCAGAAATTTTCCCTTGAGAAAGAGCGTCTAAAATATCTTCTGGCAACGACAAAAGTCTTAGGGTGTTTGATACATATTCTCTACTTTTACCAACTTTTTCTCCTATAACACCATGTTTAAACCCAAACTCATCTACTAGTCTTTGAAATGCTTTTGCTCTATCAACCGGATTTAAATCTTCTCTTTGAATATTTTCTATGATAGCCAACTCCAATTTCATAAGATCATTTTGCTCATCCCCTATTTTTATCAAAACAGGTACTTGAGAAAGTCCGGCTAGTTTTGAAGCCCTGAGTCTTCTCTCTCCAGCGATAAGCTCGTACTCTACACCAAGCCCACCATCCTCTTTTGGAACTTCTTTTCTGGTAACAACTAAAGCCTGCAAAACACCATATTGTTTTATTGAATCCGCCAAAGATTGCAATTGGGCCTGATCGAATTCTCTCCTTGGTTGAAAAGGATTTGGTTTTATTTTATCTACATCTACCCAAAATATAGAATCATTGTAAAACTGTGACATAAAAAATAAATTAATTTAGTTAGCTTAAAAGATTTTATCACAAAATTGATTTTTTTGAAAAATAGATATAGACTTAAATCCTAAGCCGGGATGGCGGAATTGGTAGACGCGCACGACTCAAAATCGTGTGTCGAAAGACATGGGAGTTCGATTCTCCCTCCCGGCACATTAAAAATGAAGTTTTTAATGTGTGGAGAGGAGCAAGAGTGTCTTCACACTCTTGCGAGAGAATCGAACTGACCGGAGCCATGTTTTTTCACCAGAAAAAACGGGCGAGGTGAGGCCAACAGAAATTTCCGAGCGACGGCGAGTAAATTATCTGGGCTTCGACTCCCTCCCGGCACATAATATCAATATGGGAAAAATTGTGGTCATACTTGGTCCTACCGCCACAGGCAAATCTGACTTGGCCGTACAAATAGCTAAAAAATACAATGGCGAGATTGTTTCCGCTGATTCAAGACAAGTTTATAAAGGATTAGATATTGGTAGTGGGAAAATAACCTCAAAAGAAATGAGGAGGGTAAAACACTATTTACTTGATGTGGTTTCCCCTAAAAAAACTTACTCGGTGGTAGATTGGCAAAAGGAAGCCAATAAAAAAATAAAAGATATTTTGGAAAGAAAAAAACTTCCAATAATCTGTGGCGGAACAGGTTTTTATATTCAATCTATTGTAGATAATTTTGTCCTGCCTCCTGTAAAAATAAATCAAAAACTTAGAAAAGAATTAGAGAATAAAAATTTAGATGAACTTCTAAAAATTTTAAAAAAATTAGACAAAGAAAGATTTGAAGAAATTGATCAAAAAAATAAAGTTAGAGTCATAAGAGCAATAGAAATAGCTACTGCTTTAGGTAAAGTGCCTAAAATAAAAAAAGATCAAACTCCCTATCAAATCCTACAAATAGGACTTACTCTTTCTAAAGAAAACTTAGAACAAAAAATACAAGAAAGACTTTTAAAAAGGATAAAAAAGGGAATGATAAAAGAAGGAGAAAAACTTCACAAAGCAGGTCTTTCTTGGAAAAAAATGAGGAGTTTTGGATTGGAGTATAAATATCTAGCTGACTTTTTAACTGGAAAAATGGATAAAAATAAGATGATAGAGGACCTAACAAAAGAAATAATACAATATTCCAAAAGACAAATGACTTGGTTTAAGAGGGATAAAAATATAAAATGGTTTGATCCAAAAGAATTTTCTAAAATAGAAAGAGAAATTAAGTCTTTTTTAAAAAATTAACTTTGCCTAAAGGCAAGAAAACTGATAGTATTCTTATCATAACTTATAAACACTGCTAAAATATCATT
>CAZKCA010000006.1:0-35920 GCA_964551495.1 uncultured Candidatus Saccharibacteria bacterium | reverse complement strand
TGATAGTATTCTTTTTACTGGGAGATTAGTTAAGTGGTATAACAACGGTCTCCAAAACCGTTGTCGGGGGTTCGATTCCTCCATCTCCCGCAAAACCAAAGGTTTTATCTTTGGAATCGAAAGACGGAGCGGGTACCAAGTCAGCAGACTTGGTCGCGAGTCCGGGTCGGGAAATTTTTCGAGTGACGACGAAAAAAATATTCCTGACCGATTCCTCCATCTCCCGCAAATTATAAAACAAAACCGCCGTTTGGCGGTTTTGTTTTATTTTTTAGTCTCTTTGAAAACCACTCTTTTTCTGAGCTTTTTACTAAACTTCTTTAATTCTATTTTTCTTTCCACTTTCTTTTTGTTTTTTGAAGTCCAGTAAACTTCTCCTGACTCCTTGTTTCTAAGTGGTATTAATCTATCTTGTGACATAATTTTATATAAGTGAATTAGAGTCTAACATAAAAAAATATTGATATCAAGTCTCAAAATCAGACACAAAACAAAAGAAAAAAGGCTCTGAGCATAAGCTCAAGAGCCCTCCAAGTGTGGAGCAATAACCTCCACACACTGATCTGGCGAAAGCCAGCCCATTGTCCCCCTATTGGGGGTAAGAAAAACAATGTTAAACTTGCACAATTCAGGTTTTACTTCTTCAAACTGAATCAAGGGCGAAGTCCACCCTTCCTGTGTTTTTATACACACAGATGTTCCAAAAAAGAACTTCGTACCAATGACTAGTTCCGAAAATGGAACCAATCTCTTTGTTCCATTTTGATTTTGACAATCAGACATCAAATCTGCCTCCATGACAAAATCTAAACCAAAGAATAAAACAAGTCAAACGAAAACCCCACAGCGCTTAGGCGCTATGGGGCTTAATGAATTTAACTTTTCTAAGTGGTAATACCGCCACAATAAGACAACAAAACCCTGCTACTACTGGATAGAGTCTTTCTTCTACCGTCCAAGCATTCCCACCAGCTGTAGCCAAAAAGTTTACAATGGTATACCCGAAATAAATCCCGACAGGCATTGTCTCTGGATATTTCCAAGCATCTTTTATCTGTGGGAAAGTGGCTAAAGCCAAACCTACCACAGATAAAATATTTGCAAGATATGGTCCAGAAAAGTACCAGCCGACCAGACAGATCGCTACTGTAGAAGCTGTAATTGTTTCAAATAGTCCCCATGTCAGATTTTTTGATCTTACCATGCAAGATAGTATAACAATACAACCCAATGTGTAAGCACCGGCAATATACCAATTGCCACCCTGTGCAAAAATTGCTGCACAAGCGATTGCATCCTGAATCCCCCAAAGAATCCAAGTTGCAAGATTTTGTTTTACCTTTCCTGTCCATACCTGATAAGCAAGCGGAATGTAAAGAAGCAGAGCACCTAAGGTACTCACGATTTGGTAGGTATTCACACTACCCCCTTTCTGCCCTTAATTATAGCATATTTAGACTAAAAAATCAAATTTTGCGCCGGGAAGGATTCTTTCATTACATGAACGGTACACCTGTTCTACTTTTTGTTGCTACTCGCACAAAAAGTTATCACAGGTTTTCGAATCCTAACGTAAACCTCTCCCAGAGGTTTACTTCCGGCGTCAATCAAAAAATTCCCTTACGGGAATTATTTTGTGCGCCGGGAAGGATTCGAACCTTCGTAGGCCGAAGCCGACAGATTTACAGTCTGTTGTAATTGACCACTCTACCACCGACGCAATAAAAACAATATAACATATTTTTTATTATGTTACATTATTTTTAACTTAGTTATGCTAGCACATTTTTATCTACAAAACCATCGCTTATGAAAGACCCCTTCCTTCCTTTCTTTACATCAAAAATATATTCGTTGCCTTTTATATCAACATTGATCGTTCCCCCTTTCATTATCTTCTTGCCAATTATAAGAGAAGCAATTGGTGTAAGAATTTTTGTTTGTATAAGTCTTTTCAAAGGTCTTGCGCCGTATTGTGAACTATATCCTTCGGTAGCCAAATGTTTGTAAACATTTGGGGATAAAATAAGTGAGATTTCTTTTTCAGCAAGTCTTTTTGTAACAATTCCAACTTGAATCTTAACAATCTCTTCAATAGCTTCTTTGCTTAAAATATCGAATATAATTATCTCATCCAATCTATTTAGAAACTCTGGTCTAAAATGATCTTTCAAGGCTGACATAACTTTTGTTTTTGCTTCTTCATAATTAACCTTGTCAGTCTTATCATACGCAAAACCAATTTTTTCCATTCGATCTATGTATTGAGAACCAATATTTGAAGTAAGTATGATAACTGTGTTTCTAAAGTTTACCACCCTGCCTTTCGCATCAGTCAGTTTACCATTATCCAAAACTTGAAGTAACACATTAAAAACTTCTGGATGAGCTTTTTCAACCTCGTCGAAAAGAACAACAGAATAAGGTCTGTGTCTTATTTTTTCTGTTATACTTCCTCCTTCTTCGTGACCAACATATCCAGGAGGAGCTCCAATAAGTTTAGATATACTATGTTTTTCCATAAACTCAGACATATCTATCCTTATCAAAGCATTATCATCGTTAAACATAAATTCTGCCAAAGCTTTTGTTAGCTCTGTTTTACCAACCCCTGTAGGACCTAGAAATATAAATGAACCAATTGGTCTATTTGGATCAGCTATACCAGCTCTTGATCTTTTTATTGTGTCAGATATTTTCAAAACCGCTTCATTTTGACCAACAATTCTTCCTTTCAAAACTTCTTCCATTCTTCCAAGTTTCTCAGCTTCTTCTTCAAGCATTCTAGAAACAGGAATTCCTGTCCATTTTGAAACAATAGAAGCAATATCATTTTCTGTAATTTCTTCTTTTAAAATCCTTCTTGAACTTTGAAGTTTTTTCAGTCTTTTGGCTTTAGAATCTAAGTCTTTTTCTAAAGCTGGGATTTTACCATATCTAATTTCAGCTGCACGAGAAAGATCTGCCCTGGCTTCGGCTGCCTCAGCTTCCCTTCTCATTTCTTCAAGATCTTTTTTTATTTTTTTAATATCTGAAACTGTTTCTTTTTCATTTTTCCATTTCAATTCAATCTCAGAAGTTTTTTCCTTTAGATCAGCAATCTCTTTTTCTATATCTTTAATTCTGTTTTTGGACTTTGAATCAGTTTCTTTTTTCAGAGCCTCTCTTTCTATTTCAAGTTTAACTACTTTAGAATGAGTTTCTTCTAATACAGGAGGCATATTTTCAAGTGAAATTTTAAGATATGAAGATGCTTCATCTATAAGATCTACCGCCTTATCTGGCAAAAATCTATCTGTTATGTATCTACTACTTAAATTTACAGCAGAAATAATTGCTTCATCTGTAATACGGACACCATGATACAATTCGTATCTTTCTTTTAATCCTCTTAAAATAGTAATAGCGTCTTCTATACTTGGCTCGTTTACAAATACAGGTTGAAATCTCCTAGTCAAAGCAGGATCTTTTTCTATATGTTTTTGATACTCTTTTAGAGTAGTTGCTCCGATTGCCCTAAGCTCTCCCCTAGCAAGTGCTGGTTTTAGCATATTTGAAGCGTCCAGTGACCCTTCAGCGGAACCAGCTCCAACAATAGTATGTATTTCATCTATAAATAAAATAACTTTACCATCAGACTTTTCTATTTCCTTCAAAATATTTTTAAGTCTTTCCTCAAATTCTCCTCTGTACTTTGTTCCAGCAATAAGTAGACCAAGATCCAAAGAAATTAGTTCTTTATCTTTAAGTGACTCCGGAACATCTCCCATAGACATCCTTATGGCTAAACCTTCGACTATAGCAGTCTTTCCAACTCCAGCTTCTCCAATAAGGATTGGATTATTTTTTGTTCTCCTTGAAAGAATTTGGATTATTCTAGATATTTCACTATCTCTTCCAATAACAGGGTCTAATTTATTTTGTAGGGCTAGTTTGGTTAAATTTCTTGTATATTTTGAAAGTGCCTTAAACTTTTTTGGTGTGTCTTTCAAAACTTCTTTGGTATTTTTTATCTCTTCTAAAATTTTCAGAATTTTATCTTTTTCTATTTTAAATTTTATAAGTAAATCTCTTGCAGAAGATGGAATAGAAACAATTGATAAAAACAAGTGTTCGGTTGATATAAATTCGTCATTCAAAGCAGCAGCTTCTTTAGAAGAATTATCCAATATTTGAGCCAACTCTGGAGTAAGATACATTTGATACGAAGCAGATAGAGTCTGACCAACATCACTTCCTTCTATAAGATCTAAAAGAGAGTCTGATAAAAGTATTGTGTCCACTTCTAACCTATCCAAAATAGACTGAACTATACTGTCTTCTTGCAACACCAAAGCGACCAGAAGATGCAAAGGACTCACGTGGTTCTGGTTCCTTTCTATAGCCAATTCGTGTGTCTTACGAATAGCTTCTTTGGCTTTTGTTGTAAATTGATTAAATGGTGGCATAAATAAAAATTAGTTTACATGTAAACTATACCACTTATAAACCTGAAAATCAAATCTACTCTGAAAGTTTAGATATCTCCTCTTTTATTATAGTAACTGGAGTAAATGCTGACGAATTTAATGAGGATATTTTAACCCCAACAAGTTCTCCTGAAAGATTAAAAAATGGACTACCTACAACTAAACCTCCGGCAGGCATATCATTTTCAACACCTGAAACTATTTTTACCGTAGATGTACCTGTACCAGAATCTCTTGTTATAAAAGATGAGACTCTACCAACAGCAGTTATATTTTGGGAGCTACCTCCTAAACCTATTATTGTTTGACCTAAACTAGGATTGTTCCCAGCCAACTTAGCAGGAGTAAAATTATAATTTTGACCCTCTTCCAGATTTACTTTAAATATAACAAAGTTTGTATTTTGATCTAAACCAACTGGTGTTAAAATAAATTCTCTTCCATCATTTGTGGTCGCCACATATTTGTATAAATATGAAATATTTTTTCTGGCCGTAATTATATTACCTTCTTTAGAAGTAACTACTCCCATACCATAAAAAGTTTTATTTCCATTATTCAAATCTATTTCATTTATTCTAACAATACTATCTATATTTTTCTGAATAGTCTCCATTATCAAATCTTCTTCTTTAACAACAACAGTTACAACTTCTTTTTCTCCAGAAGAAACGTCTACAGGGGTAACTGTTTCAATTGTTTTTTCCACTATTCTATTTATATTTCTAGTAACTTCTACTGGAGCTTCTTGAAGTAAAGATACAGTAATAATCCCTGTAGCTATAGAAGTAACGAAGCTAACCAGAAGAGTTAGAAGTATTAATTGGTTTTGATTTAGTTCTTTCATTGAATTAATAATATCATTTCAACAAAAAACAGTAAATAAATTATTTTATAATTTGTTCAAGTTTTTCCACAAGATAATCAATATCTTCCACTCGAGTATCTCTGCCTAAAGTAATCCTCAAGCTACTTGCCGAACAATCTTTTTTATCTAAAGCTTTTATAACAAAAGAGGAAGAATCTTCTTTCAAAGTATTACAAGATGAAGAATAAGATACCGCTATACCAAAAACATCCAAAGAAACTACTAAAAACTCTGCATCTTTATCTGGAAAACAAATATTTATATTGTTTGGAAGTCTTTGGGTCCTTGAGCCGTTTAAAGAAGCTCCTTCAAACTTTTCTAAAATTTTACCTATTGCATAATCTCTAATTTTTAAAAGTCTTTTTGATTCTTCTTCTTTTAAATTCTCTGCCAAATCTAGGGCATATGCCATACCCAAAACAGAAGAAATATCTTCTGTTCCACTACGTATTCCTCTTTGATGTCCTCCACCATACATAATAGGTTTTATTTGAACTTCATTTTTTATATACAAAATACCGCAATTTCTAGGACCATACATTTTTAAACCATCTAAAGTCATCATGTCTAAACCATTTTTTGAAACATCCAAAGAAAGATACAAAACAGCCTGACATGCATCGCAATGGAAATACGGAAAATTAGTTTCTTTTTCTCTTTTCCATTCTTTTATAATTTTTGAAACTTCCTTAATTGGATTAATTATTCCAATTTCATTATTTGCATAAGCAATAGAAACTAAAACAGTTTCCTTTTTTATAGAATTTTTTAATTCTTCTAAAGAAAACAGTCCTTCTGAAGACACTTTCAAATAAGTAACTTCCCCACCCCTATCTTCTATTTCTTTAAAAACCTCTAGAACCGAAGAGTGTTCTATTTCTGTCGTTATAAAGTGAGGTTTAAAACCTTTGTCTTTATTAGCATAAAACACTCCCATAATAGCCAGATTGTTTGACTCAGTACCCCCAGAAGTAAAATAAATTTCATCTGGCTTACAAGAAAAAACATTTGCAATATCACTTTTTGCAATTTTCATTTCTTCTTTGGCTTCCTCTGCTTGACTATACAAAGCTCTTGGATTGGCAAAATGACTTTCAAGATAAAGACTCATCTTGTGCAAAACCCCAGGATCTATAGGCGTAGAAGAAGCGTAATCCAAAAAAACCTTTCTGGAATCTTTTTTATTACTAAAAAACATTGTAACTAAAGACTAACATGGCCAAAAAGTTTTGCAAAATGTCAATTTTTATGTATAATTGTCCTCGATGACTTTAGATCCATTACTTATCTCTTATATAGCAGGTGGAATAAGCATTTTGCTATTTGTATGGATTATTCGTCTTGAAATAAAGCTTAAAAAATTGATGTCTGGCAAATCAGGAAAATCCCTAGAAGACACGATTATTTCAATGAAAGATGAAATCAGTCAATTGAAAACTTTTGAAAAAAAATCAGTTTCTTACTTCAAAAATATAGAAATGAGATTACAGAGAAGTATACAAGCAGTAAAAACAATTAGATTTAACCCATTTAAAGGAACTGGAGATGGTGGAAATCAAAGTTTCTCAACTTCATTTTTAAATGAGAATGGAAATGGTGTAGTAGTATCTTCTCTCCACTCAAGAGATAGAGTATCAATCTTTTCAAAACCTCTAGAAAAATTTAAGAGTCAGTTTGAACTAACAGAAGAAGAGAAAGAGGTTGTAGAAGAATCTAAGAAAACATTAGAGTCGAAATAATAAAAAATTTTACTATTATGAAGTTTAACCAAATTAAACTATATGACCATGCATACACAAAAAACAGAACGACCGCCAATAATTGCCATAATGGGCCATATAGACCATGGTAAAAGCACCCTGCTTTCTTTTATTAGAAATAATCTAAAGCCACTAGATGAAGCAGGAGGAATCACTCAACATATTTCGGCTTATGAAGTTTTACACAAGGATCAAACTGGCAAAGAATATAAAATAACTTTTCTAGACACACCTGGTCACGAAGCCTTTTCTGGTATCAGAAAAAGAGGGGCAAATGTGGCTGATATTGCTATACTTGTTGTTTCTGCGGAAGATGGAGTAAAACCTCAAACAATTGAGGCTTTGAAATCTATAAAAAATGAAAAAATACCTTTTATAGTTGCTATAAATAAAATAGATAGACCAGAAGCAAGTGTAGACAGAACAAAACAAAGTCTGGCAGAAAATGGTGTTTATGTAGAAGGATACGGAGGAGATGTTCCTTTTGTTCCTATATCAGCAAAAACAGGACAAGGGATATCCGAACTTTTGGATATGATTATTTTGGTTTCTGAAATGGAGGGATTGTCTGCTGATCCAAATGAAAAAGCTTCTGGTGTGATAATAGAAAGTAACTGTGACATCAAAAAAGGAATATCTGCTACTTGTGTAATAAAAAATGGAAGTATGAAAAAAGGAATGTTTGTAGCTTCTGGCACAAGTCTTGCTCCACTTAGAATAATAGAGGATTATCTTGGAAAACAAATAGATGAAGCTAGTTTTTCAAAACCAATAAAAATAATTGGTTGGGATGGTATGCCAGAAGTTGGAGCGATATTCCAAACTTTTGAAACCAAAAATGAAGCTTTAGAATTCGTGGAAAAGAATAAGCTTTCTGCTAAAGAAAATAAAAAAGAAATAAAAGAAAAGTCTTGCGATAATATAATACCCATAGTTTTGAAAGCTGATACGGCTGGAAGTTTGGAGGCCGTTGTATATGAAGTAGAAAAACTAGGCAATGACAGAATTATACCTGAAATAGTTTACTCTGGAGTAGGAACTATATCTGAAAATGATATAAAAGCTGTTTTAGGAAATGAAAAAACTTTAGTTATAGGATTTAACACAAAAGTAGATTCACCTGCCAAAACCCTAGCTGAAAGAAATGAAATTCAAATTCATAATTTCAATATAATATACAAACTAAGCGAATTTCTAAAAGAAAAATTGGAAAATCTAACTCCTAAAATATTGGAAGAAGAAATAAAAGGCCGAACAAAAGTGTTAAAAACCTTTAGCAAAATAAAAGATAAGCAAATAGTTGGTTGTAGAGTAGAAAGTGGAACATTATCAGTTGGATCTATGATAAAAATTTTAAGAAGAGATGAAAAAATTGGTGAAGGCAAAATTAGAGGATTAGAATCTCAAAAAGTAAAAACTGATGAAGTAGGAGAAGGAAAAGAATGTGGAGTTATGCTTGAAGCAAGAACAGAATTAGCCCCAGGAGATTATATAGAAAATTTTGTAATGGTAGAAAAATAATATGTCTATAAAAAGCGAAAGAGCGTCTGAGGTCATAAGAGATTTAGCTTCCAAATTTTTGGAATATGAAGGAAATGGATCCTCACTTATCACTGTTACAAATTTAAACTTATCTAAAGATGGTAAAAGATGTACTGTATTTTTCACAGTTTTCCCTGATTCATACGAAAAAACAGCTCTTGAATTTGCAAAAAGAAAGAGAAGCGAGTTTAGAAAATATGTGCAAAATAACTCAAAATTAGGTAGAATTCCTTTTATCAATTTTGAAATCGATTTAGGAGAGAAAAACCGTCAAAAAATTGACGATCTTTCTAATCAAGAATAAAATAAGGCCTGGTAGCCAAGTGGTAAGGCATTCCTCTGCAAAAGGAATATACGGCGGTTCGATTCCGCCTCAGGCCTCAAAATTTTAAAAGACTATTTGGAATACACACTTAAATATATTATAATTATCGCATACCAATAATTATAAACCTATGGGTGGAATTAGAAAATGGTCAGATGATCAGCTCATAAAGGCAGTTAAAAAATCTAAAAGTATTAGAAATGTTATAAAACTTTTAGGACTGAAACCTACTGGTGGAAACTACGAACAAGTTAAGAAATACGTAAAACAAAATAACCTAGATACTTCTCATTTTACTGGAATGACATGGAATAAGGGTATGAAATTTGGAGAAAATCCAATAATACCACTTTATAAAATTCTAGTTTCAAAAAGTACATATCAGAGTTTTAAGTTGAAAAAAAGACTTTTTTCAGCTAAACTAAAAGAGCCAAAATGTGAACAATGTGGTTGGGCTAAAATATCGACAGACGGTAGAATTCCTTTAGAACTAGACCACGTAAATGGTAATAGGTACGATAATAGACTAGAAAATTTGAGGATTTTGTGTCCAAACTGTCATAGTCTTCAACCTACACATAGAGGAAAAAATATTGGTAAAAATATTTAATGCTCGGATGGTGGAACTGGTATACACGCAACACTTAAAATGTTGTCCCGAAAGGGATGTGGGTTCGATTCCCACTCCGAGCACAGCCACGGAAACAAAGCAAAGCTTTGTGCGTGAGAATCGAACGGTTTGTCGGTCTACGAGCCCAACAGGGCTTGTCGACAAACCGGTGCCCAGAAATTTTTGAGTGGCGACGAAAAAATTTCGAGGGAGATTCCCACTCCGAGCACATACGCATCCATAGCTCAGGTGGTAGAGCAACTCCCTCTTAAGGAGATGGTCGCAGGTTCGAATCCTGCTGGGTGCACATGACTAATAAAATCTGGACTGCTCCAGATTTTTTAGTACATGTGCAAGGCGGAGCTATGTTTTGCTACCAAGCAAAACAAGCGAGACGGGGTCGCGGAAATTTCCGAGTGACGACGAGGAAATTATCTGTGACCACAAAGATTAAAATCTGGCGCCTAGAATTTTCTTGAGTGACGACGAAAGAAAATTGTAGGAGAAATTCCTGCTGGGTGCACATGATTCAAAAACAGCATGTTATGCTGTTTTTGTTTACATGTGCAAGGCGCAGGCCGACGGGCCAAGCCGGGGTCGCGAAAAATTTCAGCAGAAATTTATTTGTGACCACACGATTCAAATCTGGACTGCTCCAGATTTTTTCTTACATGTGCAGACCGGAGCGGGTACCAAGTCAGCAGACTTGGTCGCGAGCTGCGGACACGAGAAAATTTTGCGACCTGTCTCGACAACAAGGCGGACAGTAAAGTTTTACTCACGGAAGAATCCTTTTTTATTCCTGACCACATGATTCAAAAAAATCCCCTCTTTCTTTTTCTAAAAAAATATTATAAAGTATAAATCATTGGGCAAGTGGCGGAATTGGTATACGCGCTAGTCTTAGGAACTAGTGCCTCACGGCTTGGGAGTTCGAGTCTCCCCTTGCCCACACGAAAATCGGCGAAAGCCGGTTTTTTCGTCGGAGCAATAGCAAAAATATATTTTTGTGTGAGGTGACTCGAACAGATTTCCGGTCTACAAGCTCAACAGAGCTTGTCGGAAATCTGGCGCCTAGAATTTTCTTGAGTGACGACGAAAGAAAATTTGGAGGCAAGTCTCCCCTTGCCCACTAATAAAAATATTAAAAATATCTCTTTGTTGAGCTGTTTTTTTATTAAAATTTAGCTTGACTTTTTAGCCTTTTTGTGATAGAATTAATAACGGAATAGGTTCTGGCTTTTAGGGTCAAACCTCTAGTCGGTTCCTTGAAAATTCAATCTTGAAAAGGAGAAAAGATGTTAATCTTTTTTGCCTCTCTATCATTAATAGCAACAGTGATAATCGTTATCACTGGACTGCTAGTCAGAAAACCAGAGGAACAGGAATCCTCTGAAAAATGGGGCTTCTGGCGAAGTCTTGGGTTTGTGGATGAGACACCCAACCTCATCCGAGCCATAGTGGCCGGAAATGAGGAAAACGGCCCTATAATCAATTATGTAGGGAATGTTAAAGGTAAGGAGATAAGACCAGATGGTAAACTTAAACCCAAAAGGGTTAACACTAAGGTTACAATTGAAAATCTAACTAATCTAGTTAGAAATGAAATATCTATACAGTCTTGGCTAATCAAGACATTTGGTGTTCGCTGGATCGGGCTCCCCTATCTTAGGAACGTAAAACCTGTCTATATAGACAGAGTTGTAAGAAAAGACACAGAAGAAACTCCTCAAGAAAAAATCCGACTTTCTAGTGCACTCAAAGCATCGAAAGTAAAAAAATACGGACTCTATGCCGAGTTTCCAAGACCTACCTATCATCACGAACTAGATACCAAAGATCAGGTCCGGTTCAATATCCTTAGCACAGCAATTGTTGAAGTTGAGGATGCCAGACCTTTCTTTGAAGTATATAGTGATGGTTTTTTACAGACCATCAGCGATATCATCGGAACCTTTATTTCTAACCAAGTTCTTAAAATGGACTGGGAAACATATAAAGGTAAAGGCGAAAAGTCCGATAAACAATTGGGCACCGAAAAGTTCGGTGAAGCAATGGAAGACTTAAACCTGAGACTTAAACCTCTTGGCGTAAAAGTAAAACACCTATACATCAGTGACCCTGAAATCTCTAAGGCTGCTGAAAAAATGCAAGAGGCTCTAGAGGCAACCCGCATCGCAAAAGAAAAAGCTAATGCAAAATTGGCTGAAGCTGATGGAGAAGGAGGATATATTGCGAAGATAGCTGAAGCTAAAACAAGAAGAGTATCCGCTCTTATGGAAATGTACGTTAAAGGTGGTATGCCTGCCCCTGAAGCGTTGAGACTTGCTACGGCTACAGTTGTAGCAGAGATCAATGCAGAAGCAGTAGGTAAACTAACCACATACGTAGCAGGAGGGACAGGGGTCCAAATCGGACTACCAACAGAAGGAGGAAAGAAGTGAACTGGGATTGGTTAAAAAAACCCTTCGATTTGATTGACAACTTCTTGTCATCAGTCAAACCGACCAAAAAGACCCTTGGTCTGATTGGTAAAACTCTTGGAATAACTTTGGTCACAATTACCATTTTGGTGTTAGTGGTCATTGCCCTTTACTTAACAACAACAACTATTCTGAAAACCTTTGTCTACTTGCAAAAGTTAGATGCTGGTATGCCAGTATGGTTGTGGTGGACAGTGTTAGTCCTATCAATTCTTCTCCCTATTGGTGGATTTTTATTCATCAGATGGAGAAAAAAGATAATCAAAAATCCTCCAGACCCAAATAGAGAATCCTGGTTGACTAAAACCTGGAAAAAGGTTTGGAAGCCACTAGTTGGACTGGGGCTCACACACTTAGTGCTCGCTGTTTTCTTCCACGATACGTGGGGATACAAAGAGTACATCCTAAACTGGTGGACGGTTTTTACTCAAGTGGCAATTGCCTTAGCCTACCTCTTCCTTCGGGAAGAAAAGGTGGAACGAGGCAAAAAAGAAAACGTCCTCACAGGGTTTGGTAATGCAGTTATATGGGCTGCCCTGGCAGGCCTTGTGTTCAATCTATGGATTGACCCGTGGCTTAATCCGCCACCAAACACGGAGGACCTAAAAGCAACCTCTGGACGGCCGTCACCAACGGACTGTCCTGAAATTGGAAATCTCGGCCCTATCCCTGGCCCAAACGCCGAGGGAGAAAAAAAGGCTAGAGAATTCTGGTCCAAACATGCCAAAAGCAAAGAGGATCTTGAACAGATGATGAAGATCATCGAACGAGAGTCTCAATACAACCATCTCGAATCCGATGGCTCGCAAGCCCTGGTTGGCAGAATTAACTGCAACGACCGAGGCTTACACCAAATCAACCTGACTTCATGGTATAGGGAGGTATCAGCCTACCCTGACCGCAAGGTCAACGGGTTTGGAAATGATGTCCAGATAAAGGATATCAATCCTGAAGCCGAGGAAGGAAACTTCCTCGCAGCACTCTACCTCTATAACCAAACAGGTCTGACGGCCTGGAAAGCTTCTACCGAAGCAACCGCTCCGGTAGTGGCAAAGGAAACACTGATCATCACCGCCCCAACAGGTGGAAAATGGTCTGAAACAATTGAGGTTAATGGTCGGAATTTCTCTTCCGATCGTCTAGGGCAAGAAATTACCCAGATTGAAATAAATGGGGATCAGGTTATTGAACTTGATCCCAAAAAAGCTGGCCGAGCAAAAATCCGAGACCAGCAAATCAAAACTCTTCGATATCGGTCGATGACCGAAAAAGAAGAAAAATACAAGATTGAGTTTTACTAGACTACCGCGAGTTTTTCCCTAACAATGGGAGACTCGCGGTTTTTTTATGCAAAAATTTACACAAAACAAAAACCGCCCGAAGGCGGTTTTTATTAAAGTTCGATATATCTAACTTCGGATGGACTTATACCAAATGTGTCCAAGACAAACCTGATAAGCCCGAAAACAGAAAACATAATTACCATTCCAACAATCCCCCACAAAATAGCATTTCTTGCTTCTATCCTCTTCCCATCAGAAGCGTCCAGAGTAAGAAATTTGAAAACTCCGTAGGCAAAGTAAACAAATGATACAACAAACAAAAGATATATAAGAGGGTTTATTATAAAAGCGTTTACTTTATTTAAGAAAGGAGCAATGGTAATCATAAAATACTGCTATTATAGACCTGGAACTGTAGGAAGAGTAGGTGTAGCTCCACCTTGGATTCCAAAAGCACTTTGAACCCAAGCTATAAGACCATAAACAGAAACCATAACAACTAGAGCTATTATACCCCAGATCATTATAGATCTTCCCTCAGCTGCTGCCTTTGGATCTCCTGCAGACTTGATGTATTTTACAAGACCCCAGAAGAAGTAAATGATAGCAATAGCAAACAATATTGGAATAACAAGACTATTTAGGATATCTCCAAATTGTCTAACCAATCTTTCAACTCCACCAAGGTTTCCTTCTTGTGCCAAAGCCAACATAGGTGACAAAGACAAAGCAGTGTAAATAAATTTCTTCATTATTTTATAATTATTAAAATATTTTAATAAAACTAACGACCGAATAACTACCTCCAAATTATAGTATAAATTTGGCTAAAATACAAGAAAATGTGGATAATTAATCACAAGGACCAGTGCCTCCAGCATTGATAGTACCAGGAGGACAAACTTCTAGAGACCCAGATGAATTTGGATTTATGCCAACTAAACTTCCAACAAAGTTTAATATTCCGTATATAGAAACCATTACAAACAAAGCGATTATACCCCAGATCATCCTTTTTTTACCTTCATCTCGTAATTTAGCATCCCCTGACTTCATTATAAATTGGACAAGACCCCAGAAAAATAAAACTAAAGCTAATGCAAAAATAATCCTTATACCTAGATTTAACAAACCCAAAGACTCACTCATAAGCCCTTTGAGACCATCTAAAGCAGCAAAAGAAAAACTTGGAAACAATACTAATAATATAATTATATTTTTATATATTTTTTTCATATCTTAAGGATTAAAATTTATATTACTATTAACACTCTCTACATTTCCTCCTGTTGGAAGCTGAGGAATAGTATTTCCATCACCAAATTCCAAATCTCTGACTACCAAACCAACAATTGTTCTGTAAGAAATTAATATAAACAAAGCCAAAATGCCCCAGAGCATATAGTTTTTGCCTTTTTTTAATTCAGTCTCATTGTCAGAATTTATAACAAATTTTGATAATCCCCAAAAGAAAATAATCAGGGCACCCCCAAATAAAAGAGGTAAAGCCAGTTCTAGTATACTTACAATTTCAAAAATAACGTTTTTAAAAGTACTATCTCCTCCTAAGGAAAAAGCTAAAGTAAAAGATGGTATTAAAAATATAGATAATTTTAATAAATATTTCATAAATATTAATTTATTAAAAACTGATTTACTGTATTTTGTAAAACCCTAGAAATACCAGCTGCACCTAACAAAATACCAGTTCCAACTAGCGCCCATAATAGATTTTGATGAGCACTCTGTATCTTGGCAGGGTTACCTCTGGCAGAAACGTATTTGAAACCAGCCAAGATTATATAGAGCACAGCTGCCACTGCTGCTATAGGCATAACAACATTATTTAAAACAGCCACTATTATGTCCGTAAGCTTATCCCCCACCTTCAAAGGGTTTGTTATTTTTATATCATAACTCGTATTATTGCTCGGAGTACTCGGTGTAGCTGGAGGCTGGTTACCTTCTATACCTGATTGAGCAAATGATACAGAAGTTAAAGCAAAGAAAGCTAGGCTAAAAATTATTAATGAATGTATTAAAGTTTTTTTCATATTTTTATATTGCAAATCTTATGGACTGATCTGCACCTAAAGCTGTAAATATTAAATTAACTATTACCCAAGCACCCATAACCAAAACAATTCCAATAACAACTTTTTGAAGCATTGTATTTGCCTCTTTTCTCTTGCCTGGATTGTCTCCGGAAGACATATATTTAAATCCAGCAAAAGCTATAACTGCCGAAGAAAATACAAGAGCAATACCCATAGCCAAATCAACAAGATAATCTATTGTCTTAATAATATCATTCCAAGTACAAGTGTTTCCCTGACAATTAGGGATGACCCCTCTATAGCCAGAAGTTTCGCTTGGTGTAGCTGGAGGCTGGTTACCTTCTATACCTGATTGAGCAAATGATACAGAAGTTAAAGCAAAGAAAGCTAAGCTAAAAATTATTAATGAATGTATTAAGGTTTTTTTCATAAATTATCTAAATAAATTATCCAAAGAACTATTTGCTCTGTTTAATGATTCAGATATTCTGGCTTGACCAGATGTAACTGATTCCACCATTGTTCTAAATATTTCTGAGGTGTCTGTTGGACTTGGATCTATCCAAGATCTACTAACCAGAGCAGAGTCATAAAATACAGATCTATAGGCGTCTGTTGGCTTATCCGCAAGCAAATCTCTTCTTACAGGTGGTAAGTTTGTTTTTGTTTCTAGAGCTTTTAGTGATGCTGGTTCTACCAAAGAAGTAACAACCGAAAATGCGGCTGCTATGTTTTTTGATTGCCTAACAACAGAAAGTCCATACAGATTGGCAAAATTTGTTCTATTTTCTGCAGATCGTATCTGAGGAACATAAGTTACATCAAAGTTTAGGTTTGGGTTTTTTTGTTGTAAAGAAAATATTTCACTAGCAAAACCAATATAAGTAGCTAAATTTGAAGAAAGGAAAAAGTTTTGCGAAGAAGGTAGTGATCTATTCCAGCTATAATTCACAGATGTTGGGTTGGAAAATTGGGTATAGAAATTCAAAGAAGACTGAGCTGGAGCAACAGGATAATCAAATTGAGAAGCCAACACAGATCTATATTCTCCAGCTTCTACAGAAACAATCGGTGTACCCGCCTGAATAAAAAGAAGAGAAACAATACTTTTGGCATTTGTGACATTTCTCCACTCTCCAAAAGCAATAGCACTCTGCATAACATTTCCAGAAGAATCTTTTCTGGTTATCTTTTCTATAAGAGGGTAAAATTCATCCCAAAATCTTGGGGGGTTGACTACGAGATTGTTTGAGAACATATCTCTGTTCCAATACATAACCAAAGGATCTACTATAAACGGAAAGGCTACTATACCCTCAGGTCCTAAAAATATTTCACCATTTTCAATAAAAATGTCCTTGAAATTTCTTTCACTAAAACTCCTGTATGGTATCGGGAAAATTCTATTTCTATGAGTATAAACAGAATCGTGTCTTAAAATAACCACATCTGGACCCCTACCGTCTGCCAAAGCTTCTACGAAATCAGTATCAAAATCTGCTGGATCCTTTCTGACATAAGAAACTAAAACTTTTTTATTTTTTGAAATACTAGAAGCCTTGTAAACAGTATCAAAAGTTTCCTGAGGAAGAGTTCCCCAAATCAAAACAGAAGCTGAATCTTCTCCAAAACTACTTCTTTGGGTGGCAAACACAAAAAGACCAATCACTAAAGATGCGCCGAAGATAACCATTAGTCCAATTTGAAAATTACTCATTCCTTTCATAGCTTTTTCAAAATAATACCATAATGATGTGCGCCTGCTCTAATTTCTCTGTCCAAATGAAAACCTTCGGCTTCAAAAATCTCCAAGGCAACGTTTCTCTGAATAATATTTTCTGGTCTTGGACCAATACCACCAAAAGAATCTGACCAGTCTACAACCAAAACTCTACCATTTGGTTTTAATATTCTTTTTATTTCTTGAATAGTGCCTTTTCTGTCTTCTATTTGAAACAAAACATTGCATAGCATAACAAAATCTATAGAACCTTCTCTCAAATGAGTTCCTCCAACTTTTTCTATATCTCCCCAAACAACTTCTATATTATACAAACCTTCCCTACTAGCTGTATTTTTTAACTTAGTTAAGAGCTCTTTTTGGGCATCTACAGCATAAACACAACCGGTAGAAGCCAGTGCTTTGGCAGCAGATATAGTGTAAAATCCTGAACCGGCACCTAAATCTGCGATATCCATACCCGCTTGAATACCACATTGTTCAATATTTTTTTCAGGATCAGAAAACATATGTATTTATAATACTATTTTATTTTGCAATATAAAAGAAAGAAATACACATATTCGCCTTGATTTTTTAAAACTTCATCAATAATTTTCCCTAATTTAAAAACATTCGCAGATTTTTAGCTAAAACAAAAACGAGGATCGCCAGCCGGAGACACTGTCTGAGCGTAGCGAGTTTGGCGAGAGGTCAGTGACGAGCGCTTTGTTTTATAAAAATCGAGGACGTTTTGAAATTAGGGAAAATTTATAAACTTTTTACAAACACACAAGAGATGCAATTCCATCCCCTTCGCGAAGTTTCATTATTCTAACACCCTGAGTTTGTCTTCCTAGTACAGGAATTTCTTTTACATCTGTTCTTATAACTTGAGATTTTTTAGACATTGCTACTACTTCTGCATCATCGTTTTCAAAAAGTTTAGCTGAGATAAGTTTACCTGTTTTAGATGTAACTTTTGCTGTTTTTATTCCAGAACCTCCTCTATTTTGGATTTTATATTCATCTATATCTGTCCTTTTACCATAACCATTTTCAGAAATGACCATAAGTGTAGGACTGTCCCAAGTATTTGGAACAACATCAGCAGAAATAACAGAATCTCCTTTACCTAGTTTTATTCCCCTCACTCCCATAGCTGTTCTACCCATTTCTCTTATATCAGATTCCTTGAAATGAATAGCCTGACCTTTTTCTGTCACAACAATAAATGTATCTTTTTTGTTTACAAAAGAAGTTGAAACTAGCTCATCGTTACCATCTAGTTTGATTGCAATAATTCCAGAAATTCTTACATCATGAAAACTAGCGGCGCTACATTTTTTGACCACACCATGTTTTGTAAGCATCATTATTGAAGAGTCAGATTTTTTGACTTCTTTTGGCATAGGCAAAATTGCAGTAACTTTCTCCCCTTCGGAAAGTGGCAAAAAATTCATAACAGACTTTCCTCTTGTTGCTCTTCTACCTTCTGGAATATCATACATCTTGGTCTGATAAGCTTTCCCCTTGTTTGTGAAGAATAAAAGATCATTATGAGTAGAAGCGGTTAAAAGGTGAGTGACAAAATCTTCTTCTTTGGTATCTAAATCAACCACACCCACACCACCTCGTCTTTGTTTTCTAAATTCATCTGGGTTTGTTCTCTTTATATACCCACCAGCAGTCAAAACCAAAGCATTTTCTTCGTCTGGTATAAGATCTTCCACAGAAAGAACTTGAACCCCACCTTTCATTATTTTAGTCCTTCTTTCATCTCCATACTTTTCTTTTATTTCTTCTGATTCTTTTTTAATTATAGAAATAATTTTCTTAACACTTCCTAAAATAGACTTTAGTTCCTCTATCAAAAGTTGAACTGCTTTTAGCTCATCTTCTATCTTCTTTCTCTCAAGACCAGCAAGCCTTTGGAGCTTCATTTCCAAAATAGCTGTTGCTTGAATAGGAGAAAACTTAAACTCTTTTATCAAATTTTTGTGAGCTTCTGGAGTATCTTTTGAGCCTCTGATCAACTTGATTATTTTATCTATATGATCTAATGCTTTTTTAAGACCCAAAAGAATATGTTCTCTTTCTAATGCTTTTTTTAGATCAAATTCTGTTCTTCTTTTAATTACTTCCTTCCTGTGCTTTACAAACTCCTCCAAAACATCTTTTAGAGAAAGCGTCTGAGGTACTCCATCTACCAAGGCAACCATATTGTAATGAAATGTGTCTTCTAATTGAGTATGTTTGTATAGGAAATTCAAAACATTTTGAGGATGACTTCCCCCTTTCAAATCAATCACTACTCTTATATCTTTAGCTGATTCATCTCGAAGACCTTTTATACCTTCAAGTTTTTTGTCTCTTAAAAGCTCGGCGATTTTTTCCACTAAAGTCTGCTTGTTTACTCTGAAAGGTATTGAGGTTATGACAATTTGAAATTGTCCTGCTTTGGTTTCAACAACCTCGGCCACACCTCTGACAACAACACCACCTTTACCATGTGCGTAAGCATGAGAAATATCTTTTTGATTGAAAGCGACACCTCCTACTGGAAAATCTGGCCCTTTTACAAATTGCAACAAATCATCTGTTGTAGCTTCTGGGTTATCCAAAAGATGGTTAACTGCGTCCATTACTTCACCTAAGTTGTGAGGAGGAATATTTGTGGCCATTCCAACAGCAATACCAAGTGTTCCATTTAACAAAAGATTTGGCACAGCAGTAGGCAAAACTTTTGGTTCCTTTTTGGTACCATCATAGTTTGGAATAAAATCAACGGTATCTTTTTCTATGTCTCTTAGAACTTCAGATGTTAGTCTGGACATTTTTGCTTCTGTATACCTATAAGCCGCAGCGTTATCACCATCTATAGAACCAAAGTTTCCTTGACCAATAATGAGAGGATAACGCATGGTAAAGTCTTGAGCCATTTTTACCATAGCATCATAAACAGCCACATCACCATGGGGGTGATAATCTCCGATCACAGATCCAACCACCGTCGCAGATTTCCTAGTCTTACCAGAAATAGTAAGACCATTTTCATTCATAGAATAAAGAATTCTTCTGTGAACAGGTTTTAGACCGTCTCTAACATCTGGCAGAGCACGATCTGTAATAACAGACATAGCATAGTCTATAAAAGACCTCTTCATTTCATCTGTAATCTCTTGAGGTATGACATTTCCACCTAAAACAGGCTTCAATTCTTCGCTAGATTTTTCTGTGTCTTTTTTGGCCATATTAACCGCTATTATAGCATATTAAATACTTTTTTGGTAGTAAATTTTATTAAAAATTAGACTCTAGATCGCTCTCTAAACTAGAACTAGAAACCGCTTCTTCTGTGGTACTAGATGTAATTTGATCGTAATAAAGTCCTTGATCAACAAAATTTTCTGTTGTTGTAGAAGAATTATAATAAGTGGTTTCTAGTAGATTATTTATATCATCCATAGAACCAGTAAGCTCACCGAAACTTTCTTGAATGGAACCAAAACCTTCAAAAACATTGGCCATAAAAGCACTGATAGCTGTTGGGTTGTTTTCTTTTATTTTTGCTTTCTTCTGACCTATATTTTTTATGTCTGGATAAATAACAGAAAGCCAAACAACAAACATAACCCCCACCACAAAAAAGGACACCATTATAGCAAAAGTTTTTTTATAGATATCAGGTTTTTTTCTAAGATAATCTAAATATTTAAACATATTTAAGATTGATTAATTAGAAGAACTTATAATTATCACTTCACCTTCTTTTCCTTCCAAATCTTTTTTCTTTAGTGTTAATTTATCAACTTCTTCAGCTTTTTCGGCTCCCGCTTCTTTTAGAAAAGTTTTTAGAGATTTTTCATCACCTATTCCATCAAAGTGACTTGGAATAATTATTTTTGGTTCAAACTGAACAGCTATTTTGTGTGCCAAAGAAGCGGGCAAGACACCATCTCCACCGATTGGAACAAACAAAAGATCTATACCATCTATTTCTTCGGTAACTTCTTTAGGAATCTTTTCGTCTGACATTCCACCTAGAAAACAGAGATTCATTCCTTCAAGAGTAATCTTGTAAATAGTATTTATAGACTGCTTTCCTTCATAATTTGAAGTAGTAGCAAAACCTTTTATAAAAACCCCGGATACTTCATACTCACCAGGACCAGAGATAATGAAAGATTCTTTATCGCCCCTAGAAGTACTGTCACTACCATTGTGATCTGGAGAGTTTATAAGAGAGATAAGTGTAATATCGCTCCCAAAGCGAGAACTTTTAAATTTCGAATCTTTCGAGATTGGATTGACCGCCAAAGTCATGTCCCCAAAAGAAACCTTAAAAAAATCTACTCCATGGTGTGTGATTATCATAGTGGATGTATTATATCATAAAAAATAAAACCGTAGAATTCGTTTCGAACTTACGGTTTTTATAAGAAATTAAACCCTAAACCGATCCTTTTCATAGCCACATATTGGACAATACTTTGATTCTGGAAATTCCGGATCATAAGTGTGCCAACCAGGATCTCCATTCGAACCGGAACACAGAAACTCAGCCTCTTCCACAGAATTAACACTTAATCTTCTAAAAAATTCTTTTTGATTACAATTACGGTTAGGGGTACCACAGGTTGTACAAAAGAGATCTTGTCTAAAATCATCGCAGACTGGGCAGAAATTTCTAGGGTTATTATAATAATCAAAAAAGGTTCTTTTTGCAGAAGATTCAGACAAAATATCACCTCCTAAATACAATTATATCACAAGTTAACCAAAAAATCAATAAGATTGTCATTCTTTTAAAATTATGTATAATATAGGCCTGTATATTTATTAACAGTTTCAGGCGCTAAACTTCCCTCACCTTTTAAAGGCAGAGAGTCCTAATCCACTCACAAAGTGGAAAGCACTCCGAGGAAAGCCGTCTGAAGCAATATACAAAATGACTAAAACAATAGAATTGGAAGAAAAAGATTTACAAGTCGAAGAAGACGGTGAATCAAAATCAAAGAAAGAAGGATTTATGGGTAAGGCTTTGCCTAACATTCCTAACCCACCTTCATTAGAAGATGTAATAGAAGGTACTGTAATAGGTATTGAAAAATCTTCTGTTTACATAGATATACCTCCATTTGGAACAGGTATTATTTATGGTAGAGAATTTATAAATGCTCGTGACATTATCAAAAAGATAAATGTCGGAGACTCTGTTGCTGGAAAAGTTGTAAGTATCTCAAACAAAGATGGTTACATTGAAATATCTCTGAAAGAAGCAAGACAAGCTTTGATTTGGAGCGAAGCAGAAGAGGCAATAAAAGAAAAGAAAATATACGAACTTACAGTTTCAGAAGCAAACAAAGGAGGTCTACTTCTTTCATGGCAAGGAATCTCTGGTTTTCTACCTGCATCTCAACTTAAAACAGAACACTATCCAAGAGTAGCAGATGGAGATAAAGACAGAATTCTAGAGGAATTAAGAAAACTTGTTGGACAGAAAATTGCAGTTTCTATAATTGGAGTTTCTCCAAAAGAAGGAAAGCTTATTTTCTCTGAAAAAAGTCCAGAACAAAAAAATAAAGATCATATTATCGACAGATACCAGGTTGGTGATGTGGTAACAGGAGAAGTAACAGGAATGGTTGATTTTGGAGTATTTATAAAATTAGAAGAAGGACTTGAGGGGCTTGTTCATATTTCAGAAATAGACTGGGCATTAGTGGAAAATCCAAAATTACTATTTAGAATTGGTGAGAAAATAAAAGTCAAAATAATAGAAATTAAAGATGGCAAAATATCACTTTCTATAAAAGCTTTGAAAGAAAACCCTTGGGGAGAAGCTGAGAAAAAATATAAGAAAGATGATATTGTCGATGGTGTTATTATCAAATTCAACAAACATGGAGCATTAGCTTCTATCGAAGAAGGTGTGGCTGGACTTGTTCATATCTCAGAATTTGGAAGTGAAGAAAAAATCAGAAATACTCTTGAGCTTGGTAAAAACTACAAGTTCAAGATAACTCTCTTTGAACCAAAAGAACAAAAAATGACCTTGTCTTACGTAGATCCAAATAAAAAAGAAGAGGAGAAATAAATAATAAAACCGCCAATTGGCGGTTTTATTTTTAATTAAACTTATTCATCGCTATCTCTAACCCATTGTTTACAAAATTTTCGAGTGCTTCGTTTATATCTTTGGACATTTTTTTCAAAGCTTTTAATTCATCCGGACTAAATTTTCCTAAAATAAATTTCATTACTTTTTCTTCCCCTACTGGTTTTTTTATTTTGCCTGTTGGAGTCACTGGAGAGATACCAATCCTTATTCTTGCGAAATTTTTGGTTTTTATAGATTTTATTATAGATTCCAATCCCCTGTGTCCTCCTGAAGATTTGTTGTGAGAGATTTTATTTTTACCAAAAGGAAGATCTAACTCATCATAAATAACCAATAATTTTTCTGCTGATTTCTGATTTTTGATCACATCCTTCAAAGCTTTCCCCGAATTATTCATAAAAGTATCTGGCAAAATAAGTGTAACCGAACTTTTACCAACTTTTCCTTTTGCAACTTGGGAGTTTATCTTTTTGTCATAAGTAAAATCAAAACCATTTTCCTTGGCAAAATAAGAAAGCAATATCCTACCAGCATTATGACGTGTATTTTCGTATTCTTCTCCTGGATTTCCGAGCCCAACAAATATGTATGACATAGGCAAATTATAAATGAAAAATAGAAAAATTGGAATAAAATCTCTTTTTCAACACTACATATTTGGAGCACGCATAAATTTCTGCTGAAATTTTGCTCGGTCTCGCGCCGTCGCGCTTGCGAAGTCTCCAAATATGTAGAGTCTCAACAAGATTTTATTTACTATTTTTTACATTACACTTTCTCCTATTGTGTCAACAAAACATTATCTGTATAATAGCTCCATGAATGAGGAAAATAATGCTCCTATAGTACCCCAAGAAAAAAAATCTTCTACCTTAAAATCTATCTTAAAAGAAGTTGTTATATTTGCGATTATAGCCTTTGGTATAGTACTACCTTTTAGATACTTTATCGCTGAACCTTATGTAGTTTCCGGAGAATCAATGAGTCCAACTTTTGAATCTGGCGACTATCTTATAGTTGAAAAAATTAGCGTCCAAAATAAAAATCTAAAAAGAAACGACGTTATTGTTTTCAATCTAAAAGACCCAACTTTTAAAACAGATAGCCAAAGAAATCTAATAAAAAGAATAATAGGTCTACCTGAAGAAACGGTCAAAATGAAAGGTTCTCAAATAACAATAATAAATGATGAAAACCCTGACGGTTTGATACTCGACGAAACTTTTATAGTCAACAAATCTCAGGCAGATTTTACGGTCATACTTGGCAAAGACGAATATTTTGTCATGGGAGACAATCGTCCAAAAAGTTATGACTCAAGATCTTGGGGGACATTGAAAGAAGAAGAGATAATAGGCAAACCTATTATTAGACTTCTTCCTATTCAAAAAATAAGTTTTTGGCCTGGAAAAATAAACTAATATGAAAAAAGATAAGAAAATAAATAAAGAATTGGTTTCAGAGACTGATAAAATAGGTGAAATTGCTATCCAATATGGATTTTCTATCATCAATACTCCAACCATAACTCCAGACGTATACAAAAAATCAAAACAATTTAAAGAATATGAACTATACAATGATATAGAAGAAAAAATATCTCTTTTAAATTGGTACGACCAAAATAATTTATACTCCGAACAACAACCTATAATGATTCATTATAAAAAACCATTTCCTGGAAGCGGTCAAAGAAAAAAACCAAACGAAAATATATACGGCCTTGAAATAATGGGGTCAAACAAAAATACTAGCGAAGCTCTATGTATAAAAACAGCTCTATCTATGCTTTATGATCTTGGTCACAAAGATGTCTATATAGACATAAACAGCATAGGCGACAAAGAATCTGTTTCTAAATTTGAAAAAGAACTAAACTCATATTTTAGAAAAAATCTACCGAATCTACCTACAAAAATAAAATCTGAGGGTAAAAAAAATATTTATTCTATAGCGAGAGAAATGGGACCTATGCCAGAAGGTCTTCCTCAGTCAATCGCCTACCTATCTGATTTTAGTAAAAATTATTTTAAAGAAACATTAGAATACTTAGAGGCTTTTGAAATACCTTACAAAATAAAATCTCAATTAGTCGGAAACAAACTTTATTCATCTCATACCATATTTGAAATTAGAGATTTTGATAGCAAAAAAGATAAAGAAGGAACACTTCTTGCTTATGGATACAGATATAATAGCTTGGCAAAGAAAATAGGACTAAAAAAGGAATTATCGTGTATAGGATGTACTCTGATAATAAAAAGTAAAAAGGCCCCAAAAAAGATCCTTGTAAAAAACATAAAAAAACCAAGTTTTTATCTAGTTCAACTAGGAAATACAGCAAAACTAAAGGCTCTAAATATTGTTGAAATTTTAAGAAGAAACAAAATACCTGTTTACCATTCATTAACCAAGGACAAAATCACAGGACAATTAACTGGAGCCGAATATAACCACGCAAGCCATGTTTTGATAGTTGGACAAAAGGAAGCTATAGATAACACAGTAGTGGTTAGAAACATAACCACAAGAGAACAAGAAACAGTAGATATAAAGGATTTGCCGGCTTTTTTGACTAAACTAGAAAAAACCACCAAATAGCTTGAATTGAAAAATCTTCTGTGTTATAGTATCCCCCATGACAATAAATGTAGAAGTAACAAAGACAGGTAATGAAAATAACCTTAATTTAATACGCAGATTCACTAAAAGAGTCCAGGGTTCTGGTGTTTTACCTCGTGTCAGAAGTATAAGATACTCAGGAAGAAAAGCCTCTGAATATGTAAAAAAGAAAAAAGCTCTTAAATCTTTAAGAAGAAGAGAAGAAGTAACAGAAATGATAAAAATGGGCAAAATGGTAGATTTCAGTAGAAGAAAATAATGTCAAAAATTGTAAACAATTTTGAAATCACAAATAAAACAAAAAGCACGCTCTCTGGCGTGCCTTTTGATAAGATAAAAGAAGCCGCTTTAGGTAAAAACTACAATTTAAGTTTGGTTTTTATAGGAGAAAAAAGATCAAGAATTTTAAATAAAACCTATAGAGGAAAAGACAAGCCAACAAACATACTAAGTTTTACTTTAAATAAAAACGAAGGTGAAATTTTTATAACACTAGAAAAAGCAAAAAAAGAAGCAAAGCAATTTGAAAGAAATTTCAAAAACTTTGTAGCATTTTTATTTATCCACGGTTTGATGCATTTGAAAGGATTCGATCATGGTAGTAGAATGGATAAAGCAGAGGAAAAATTGCGTAAGCAATTTGGTATTTAGTTTGTACTTCTAAAAACCTCTACTTACAAATATTACAAATGATGCACAACATTACAGTTGGTATAGATATTGGTACTTACCAAGTAAAAGTGGTAGTAGCCGAACTAATTAAAAACGGAGGAAAATCAATTCCTCGCATCATTGGAACTGGAATAGCTGAGTCAAAAGGAATGCGACACGGCTACATACTCAACACAGAAGATGTCACCTCAAGTATAAAAACAGCCATATCTCAAGCCGAAAAAACTTCCGGTATAAAAATAAGAAAAGCTTTTATTTCTATAGGAGGAATTGGTCTTTCTGGTATTACCTCTACCGGCACAATAATGACTAGTCGTGCAGATCTAGAAATAACTTCTCTTGATATAGATAAAGTAAACGAGGTGTGTGAACAAGATATTCCTTCTACTCTCATACAAAACAGAAAAATACTTCATGCTATACCTGTATCATACAAAATAGATGGAAAGTCTGTTCCAGCAAAAACACCATTGGGACTCAAAGGTGTAAAACTTGAAGTTAAAACTCTTTTTGTTACTTGTTTAGAACCCCATCTAAACGATCTGATGCAAGCTTTGGATGACGCGGGGATTTATGTAATAGACGTAATGGCTTCCCCTATCGCAGCTAGTTTTGTTACTCTCACAAAAACACAAAAAATTGCTGGCTGTGTTTTGGCCAACATAGGAGCTGAAACTATTTCAATTGTTGTTTATGAAAATAATATTCCTATATCGCTAGAAGTTTTCCCTATTGGCTCAAACGATATTACAAATGATATTGCTTTGGGACTAAAAATTCCTTTGGAAGAAGCCGAGAATATAAAAATAGGATCTATGGGAAGCCAAAACTATCCAAAGAAAAAATTGGAAGAAATAATAAACGCTAGACTTTCTGATATGTTTGAACTGATTGAAAACCATTTGAAAAAACTCGGAAGAAATGGGCTTTTACCTGCCGGAATAATAATAACAGGAGGAGGTGGAAATATAGGAACGATAGAAGACTTGGCAAAAGCCGCCCTAAAAATTCCTTCAAAAAAAGCCGAGCTAAACTTACCGGAAAAAAGCAGAGTAAAAGATTCTACTTGGGCAGTAGCTTACGGACTTTGTGTTTTAGGATTTTCTGACGAAGGAAAAGATACTTTGGGAAATAGACAAAAAACTTCTGATGTTTGGAAAAAAGTTTTGATGTGGTTAAAACAATTTTTACCTTAACACCCTTTGAATTTAAAAATGAAGCAATAAAAAAACCGGCGCTCCTTTCAAGCGCCGGTTAAGCTTGTGACCAAGGCCCCCTTTCAAGCCTTAGTTGACTTGCTCCTCTTCTGAAATCAAATCGATAGCGCGACGAAGCGCCATCACGATGCAAGCACCTCTGTGACAATCCCCGGTATGCAAACGAATGCCGGAGACACGCCCTTCAAACGCGACATACTGCATCAGAATGTCTTTTTGAACTTCAGTGAGGAGAGTCATTTTCTGCTCACTGAGAAGTTCAAAGACTTTTTCTGGGGACATAAGTCCCAAAATCTTCCATTCAGGAGTCTGCTCCTGTTCTTGCTCCTGTTCTGGAGTTTCCTCCCGACCATAGGCATCATTTTGCATGATACCCCTCATGTGGATAGAGCCATGGTGACTCTTTTGTTTTGCGCCACCACGACGGATTGGCGCCGCCGCCACAACGAAATTCGTCGGGTCGAATCCTACGTTTAGGACAACTGGACCTGATCCAGAAATTTCCTGCATCTCTCTGTTTTCCTTTCAACAAACGGCAAAAATCGGCCAAAAACTTGGCAGATTCTCACTTTTCTAAATTTAATTATACTCCTTTAGACAACCAGTGTCAATTGTTTCTATTTTAGACCTTTTCTGCTATGATAGTGGGGAATTTCTAGTACAAAGATGTTCGATTTACTGGCCAGTTAATTACAAAATACCATTATGCCACAAATAAAAACTGATGTAGAAGCATTCGCAAGAATCAAAGTTTTGGGTATTGGAGGGTCTGGAAAAAACGCTCTGAACCACATGATCAACTCAAAAGTAAGAGGTGTTGATTTTATTGCTGTAAACACAGACTCTCAGGACCTTCATCATTCCCTATCAAAGAAAAAAATCCATATAGGAAAAAACCTAACAAGAGGTTTGGGTGCCGGGATGAATCCCGAACTTGGAAGAAGAGCTGTAGAAGAAACAAGAGAAGAAATCCAAGAGGCAATAAAGGGGGCAGATATGGTTTTTATATCTGGTGGACTAGGTGGTGGAACATGTACTGGAGCAGCTCCTGTGGTAGCAAAAATCTCAAAAGAAATGGGGGCCCTAACCGTGGCAGTTGTAACAAAACCATTCTTCTTTGAAGGACCTCAGAGAATGGCATTGGCAGAATCTGGACTAGAAGAGCTACGCCAAGCAGTAGACGCAATAATCGTTATACCAAACGATAGACTACTTTCTTCCATATCAAAAGAAACTACAGCAAAAAATGCCTTTGCAATTTGTGACGATGTTTTGAAATCTGCCGTCGAAGGTATTTCTGACCTTATTACAACTCCCGGAATAATCAATATAGACTTTGCAGACATTAAAGCTGTTATGGAAGGTGCTGGACCAGCTCTTATGGGTATTGGTACTGCTACAGGAGAAAAAAGAGCCGAAGAAGCAGCAAAAATGGCTATAAACTCACCTCTTTTGGAAGTCTCAATAAATGGTGCAAAAGGACTACTATTTTCTATTGCTGGAGGAGATGATCTAGGAATGTTTGAAATACAAGACGCAGCTAAAATAATCACCGAGTCTGTTGATCCAAACGCTAAGATAATCTTTGGAACAGTAAGAGATGAAAAACTAAAGAAAGGAGAAGTAAAAATTACTGTTATTGCTTCAAACTTCCCAGAAAATTTTACAAAGAAAACTCTTTTCCAGAGCCAACCAATGAAACCTAGTTTTGAAGAAAAAGAAGAAGAAGATAAGGGTAAAATATATAACTCTGTCCCAACACCTCAAGTAGAAGAAAGAAAAGAAGAAAAAACAGATGATGAAGATGATGAATGGGGATCTGTACCAGCTTTTCTAAGAAGATCAAAGATTAAGTAAAATTTCAAAAACAATTGATTTCTCATCGTCCTCGGTTTTTGTGAAATAAAGCACTCGAAGCTGACCTCCCGCCAAACTCGCTTCGCTCAGACAGTGTCTCCGGCTGGCGCTTCTCACTGTTATTTTTTTAATTGTCACTTGTTTTTGGAAATATTTCTTATTCTGTTATAATTATCGCACTATGATATACGACCTTATAATTATTGGTGGTGGACCTGCCGGAGTTTCAGCTGGAGTTTATGCTGCCAGAAAACAATTAAAAACTGCTTTAATAACTGGAGATTTTGGTGGTCAAAGTGTAGTTTCTGAGGGTATAGAAAATTGGATTGGAACAATAAAAATCTCTGGTAACGATCTGGCCAAAAGTCTAGAAGCCCACCTTAGAGCCTATTCTGGAGAATATGTAGACATCAAAGAAGGTGAACTAGTGGAAGATATTTCAAAAAAGGATGAAGGTTTTGAAGTTAAAACAAATAAATCAAATTACCCTACAAAAACAATACTAATCGCCACAGGAAGTTATAGAAGAAAATTAGACATTCCAGGAGCAAAAGAGTTTGATAACAAAGGTGTTACCTATTGTGCCTCTTGCGACGGTCCTCTTTTTAGTGGGCAAGATGTCGTGGTTATAGGAGGAGGCAACGCAGCCTTGGAAAGCGCAGCTCAACTTTTGGCTTATTGCAAAAGTGTTACTCTACTAAACAGAAGTGACAAACTCAAAGGTGATGAAATCACAGTATCAAAACTTTCAGAAAATCCTAACTTTAAAATAATTAAAAATGCTGTTCCAAAAGAAATAAAAGGAGAAAAATTTGTTACAGGTATAGTGTATGAAGATGCAATTACAAAAGAAGAACATTTTATAGAAACTCCTGGAATTTTTGTAGAGATTGGACTTTTGCCTACTACTTATTTTGCAAAAAATGTCATAGATTTAAATGAGTTAAATCAGATCCCTATAGACCCAAGAACCCAGCAAACCAAAACACCTGGTATTTGGGCCGCAGGAGACTGCACAGACGCTCTTTACCACCAAAACAACATAGCATCCGGAGATGCTGTAAGAGCTCTAGAAGACATCTATATACACTTAAAAACTAAGTAGTTACCTTATGTATTTTGCTACCCTTTCGTAGACCTTTTCTGCTATAAGAGCATAGCCTTTATCGTTTGGATGAACAGTATCATACATAAGTGATCTATTTGTAATTATGCCATCCAAAACATCTGGCACATAAACTGAACCTGTTTCTCTAGCTAAAGATTGAAAATCATTTCCAAACTTATCAGACAAAACTCCCCCGCGCACGCCAAGCAAAACAACCATAGCACCATTTGATTGAAGTTTAGTTATTATCTCTCTCAAATTTTCAAATGTTTCCTCTTGGGGAACTTTTTTCAAATAATCATTACCCCCAAGCAACACCAGAACTGTCCCCGGATTTCTTTTTGTGACATTGCTTATTCTAGCCAAACCTTCTGCGGTAGTGTCTCCAGAAACACCCAAGTTTATTATTGGTTTTCCAATTTTCTGAGACAAAAGGAAAACAAAACCTTCTCCATTTGTTGCTCCAACTCCCCTAACCAGACTGTCCCCAAAGGCTACAATAGTATCATTTTTTGGAGGGTAGTTTTTTATTATAGGACTTGAGTTTGAGAAAAAATAAACCCCCAAAGCGAAAATAACCAAAACTCCAATAATAATATAGTTTCTCATTTTTCTAATTGTAACAGAAAAGAAAAGGCCACACAAAATGTGCGACCCCATGCTTACTAGTTAAGATATTGATTCTGGGTGGGTTTATTTTTTAAAATAAAATCCGCCTCACGACGGATTTTTTTGCCCGTCGCGGGCGGACTGTTCGTCGAGCAAGGCTTGTCGGCCGAGCTCAACCCGTTCCTCCGGAGACATCTTTTGAATGTCCCGGATAGAAAATCCTGCTTTAGTCAGTGCGTACAAATAATCACACTGAGTACGCGCATAAGCAGTATAATCCTGCATACACCCTCCTACACTAATATTATCATATTTAAGTAAATTTGTCAATGACATATTGTAATACTTATATTTCTTTTGCATTTTTATAGAAAAATGTTAAAATGTTGCGGTTGTAGGCCCTATCGTCTAACGGTTAGGACATCGCCTTTTCAAGGCGGTAATCGGGGTTCGATTCCCCGTAGGGTCACATTTTTATGAAGTAAAAAAGTCTGGGGAATCGAAGCCCGATTGAGATATTTTATGAGCCTGCGAAATAAAATATCTCAATCGGGGTACTGATCCTGTAAGGTTCGATTCCCCGTAGGGTCATGCAAAGCAGAATCGCCGAAAGGCGATTTTTGCATGACCCTACAGAAAACCTATGTTATAGGTTTTCGTGAGGAATCGAAAAGCGGAGCGGGGTACCCGTCGAACACGACGGGTCGCGAGCTGCGGACACGAGAAAAATTTTCGACGGAAAATTTTTACTCGCGGAAGATTCCCCATAAGGTCACCAATCGCTATATAAATCAAAAACCGCATCATAATTCCTATTTGAATATGACACGGTTACTTTTTGACTCCGCTATTAAAAATTAATGCGGATCCTTACTCTTGTTTTGTAATCATTTACATCCCAAGAGTGTTTTTTATGTTGATCCAACTACTTACCAATAATTTGCAAAATCTTACCAACAGAGAATTGAAGATCCAGCATTTCACTTGGAAGTAAAACACTGTCATCTTTAACTTCAAAAATTGGTCCTATACCCACCTTTTTAGCAAGTTCATGTACAATTTTTTGAGAGTGTCCCTGAACTGAGATAAGCGCCGGTGTTTTATTCATATCCAGAGTAATTATGGTTTTAAAATTATTCGGTCTGTATCTCAACATTTTGAAAGCAGGGCCAAAGCTACGAATTTGATTTGGTACTGGTCCAATAGATTTCAACTTCCTATGTTTCCGTAAAGATTTTCTGTAACTAGACTTCAGAATATCAATAACCTCCATCTGATGAAGAAATACTGGCCACAACTGTACTATGTTCAAGAGTTCTTGCTCTAGAAAATACGCGTGGTACGGCTTTCTACTTCCAGAGATCAAATCACAAAAAGTTAACATATCCTCAACGTCTCCTCCATGAATGTAACCTACCGCAAAATACGACATGCTAAACTCCTTTCTACTCTATATTATACCAAAAAATAGCAAATCTTGCAAGTATATTAGAAAATACCCACTAGCAAAATAACCCGAAATCTGGTACTTTTAGAGTGTTAATGCGCGTTTAGCTCAGTTGGTTAGAGCGTCTCATTGACGTTGAGAAGGCCGGGGATTCGAGTTCCTCAACGCGCACTATGAAAATACTATCTATTGAAACATCTTGCGACGAAACAGCTTTGGGTATAGTAGAAGCTTCCGGTGATTTAGACAACCCAAAAGTAAAAGTTTTGGGTGAGGCTTTGTATTCTCAAGTAGCAATACATGCTGAATACGGAGGAGTTTATCCAAACTTAGCTAAAAGAGAACACGCCAAAAACCTAGCTCCCCTTCTGAAAAAATCTCTAGTCCAAGCAGAATTATTTGTTGAGTCAGAAATATATTACTCCGAAGAAATATGGCAAGAAATTGAACAGATATGCCACAGAGAGGAGGGTTTGTATGAAAGTTTTAGAGAAATATTTGAAAATGTAGAAAACCCAAAAGTAGATTTTATTTCTGTAACTTATGGACCAGGACTTGAGCCAGCTTTATGGGTTGGTATTTCTTTTGCAAAAGCATTATCAAAACTTTGGAATACCCCTGTGTTACCAATAAATCACATGGAAGGACATATAACTTCTGTTTTAGGAGAATCCACAAACATAAAACCTATTGAATTCCCTGCTCTTGCTCTACTTATATCAGGGGGACACACTGAAATTATAGATATAGAAAAATGGGGAGAATATAAAATAATAGGACAAACAAGAGATGATGCTGTAGGAGAAGCTTTTGATAAAGTAGCTAGAATGCTTGCATTACCTTATCCGGGAGGACCAGAGATATCTAAGTTAGCTAAAGAGGCCAGAAAAAACACTTCTTTAGAAAGATCAGTGATACTACCTAGACCAATGATAAATTCTCAAGATTTTGATTTCTCTTTTTCTGGAATCAAAACAGCTGTATTGTATTACATAAGAGATATAGGAACCTTAAGTCCTGAGAAAAAAATCAGTTTAGCCAGAGAATTTGAAGATGCGGTAACTGAAGTTCTTTTAACTAAAACAAAAAAAGCTTTGGTTCAAAAAGATTACAAATATCTTATAATTGCTGGAGGTGTAGTAGCGAACGAATTCATACAACAATCTTTTTTTGATATGGTTTCCCATGACTTCCCTGGTTTAAATATGACAATACCAAAAAACGGTATGACCGGAGATAATGCTCTGATGATAGCTTTTGCTGGGTTTATAAAATATTTACTCGACCCAAAAATACTTAAATCAAAAACAGAAATAATCGCCAAAGGAAACTTAAGACTTGATGATAAATAAAACAATCAGAAATAATTGTCCACAATTTAAATAGACAAAAAAGTTTATTTTAGTAAAATCCTCTAGGAAGTACAAAAAGAAGAACCGGCACATCGCCGGTTCTTCTTTTTATTTCAAATCTATTTCTTTATTCAATTCCTCTATTTTTTTAAGTTCAATTTCTTCTTCTTTATTTTTTTTATGTTCCTTATACCATAGATATAGACTAGCTATTACTGCTAATATAACTATAACTATTACCCAATTGATATACCAAGATTTTCCAGATGAATAATCGTTCTCTAACACACTAGAAGCAGGGAAACCAAACCATCCCAAAACATAATTCAATAAATTTCTTCCACTCTGCAATACGTTAGCAGTCAGATTAGTAATAATATTTTGAGTAGTTCCAGTAACTCCGGCTAATGTAGTTATTGTTGATGTACCCACAACAGTAGTATCAGTTTCTGTTCCTGCAGTAGAACCGATTATTTGATTTTGAATCTCTACCGGGCTAGAACTAGATGGAGGTGTTGGAATATTATTTTCTACTGTAACACCTGCCCTTCTCAAACTCTCTAAGAATGCCCTAAATGAATCTATTTCTTGTTGTTCTAGAGGAGTAACAGGGAAAGCTCTCTGACAATAAATCTCGTTAACTTTCTTCTTTGTTAATATATATGTATACCCAGTAGGAGCCTCGTGTCCCCAAGGTGTCAAAATATCTCCAGCATATCTATCTTGAAAAGCATTCAAAGCAACTATTGTCTGATCATCATATACTCCCGTTACTTGTAAATCAGTAAATCCTTCTAGATCCCTTAGAAATACTTGTAGTTTTCTAACTTCAACAGGATTATTGTTGAAATCTTTTCTCAAAAAGTCATACAAGTAGAAACATGATCCGCCCACAGGAGCTTGTCCACGAGTAATATTTAACTCTTTACCAACAACAGTTCTAGAATTGTCAGAAGAGATTGGTCTAAAGTAATATACTTTATCTCTATCTATAGGTATAACCATGCTGTGAGTAGTAGAAAGAGGTGTAGAAATTTTTTCTGTATTGTTTGTATATCCATACAAAGGAGCTAGTCCTAAATTAGTTTGTGAAGAATTTCCATATACAACCTCCCTTGTTGCAGGAAGATTTGTATTCCAAGTAACCATAGCCACTCCCGGTTCAATTTCTTGAACATATTCATTAAATATTGTTAGGCTTTGAATTATAGGACCATTACCTCCACCTCCTCCGCCTCCACCACCGGAACCGCCACCACAACCAACACAAACAGGTGGAGGAACTTCTTTAACTGTTAGAACCAGAGTTTTTGTAGTTGTTCCACAGCTATTAGAAGCCTCCAAAGTTATATTATATGTACCGACAGCAGTAGGTGTTCCAGATATTACTCCGTTTGAATATGTAAGACCTACTGGAAGTGTAGATGTTGCAACGTTTAATGTTGTTGTAGCAGTAGAAGAAGCGGTCAGAGTATAACTAAATGATGAATTAACTTGTACTTCTGCAGTAAGAGGGGAAGTTATATCTGGTAACAAACATTGAGGTCCACCTCCAGTTGTAACAATAACATCTCTTGTTGTTGAAGCTGTAAGTCCTCCACTATCTGTAACTGTATATGTAAGAGTGTAAGTTCCAACGGTTGTAGTAGAAACTGTTCCTGTTACAACTATTTTGTTTGTAATATTTCCATCTTCCAAATCAGTAGCTGTTGCTCCTGGATCTGTGAAAGGTGTTCCTACTGTAATTGATATAGGATTGCTTCCAACTAAAGTGATTGTTGGAGGAGTATTTGTT
>CAZKCA010000005.1:0-70743 GCA_964551495.1 uncultured Candidatus Saccharibacteria bacterium | reverse complement strand
TAACAACAAATACGATTGTTTGGGCAAATGATCTAAAAAATGGAAAAATATCTCCGGGTCAAGAGTTGGTCATTTTGCCTATTTCTGGGATAAATCACACTGTTAAATCAGGCGATACTTTACAGGGTATAGCCAATAGATACAAGGGTGACTTAGAAGAAATATTGCAATATAACGGCTTAACAAAGGACTCAAAGATAGCTTTGGGTGATAAAATATTTATACCAGATGGAGAAATAGCTCCTCCAACAACAAGAAGTACCAATTCATCTTCTAGTTTTTATGCTAATTCTGGTTCATCTTCAAACTCATCTGTTTCAGGGTATTTTATAAGGCCAATAGTTGGAGGAGTAAGAACTCAGGGTATACATGGACATAACGGAGTAGATTTAGCCTCATATCTAAATGCTAAAATTATGGCTGCAGCTGATGGAGAAGTTATTGTTTCAAGAAACTCTGGTTGGAATGGGGGGTATGGATCTTATGTTGTATTAAGACATTCAAATGGAACACAAACTCTGTATGCCCACCTAAATAGTACAGCAGTTAGTGCGGGACAGAAGGTTTCTCAGGGAGATACAATAGGATACATGGGTAATACAGGAAAATCTACAGGAGTTCATTTGCACTTTGAGGTTAGAGGAGCCAAAAACCCATTCTAAATAAAAATCCTAAATTTGACGATCTCCTTTGTCAGACTTCAGAAAATAATTTTCGCAGTATTTTTATACAGCTCAAATTATTTTCTTTGTCTTTCGCGGATCTCATTCAAATTTAGAATTTTTATAAGATTCTTAATACTTAGAATTGAAACAAAAATCTAGAGGATTATAAAAACCAAAATATATTTTTGAATTTTACATCTATAAATATCTCTTCGGTCTATATTGCAATGCTTCTAATATATGGTTTTCTTTTATTTCCTCACTTCCCTCTAGGTCTGCTATTGTTCTGGCTATTTTTATTATTCTATGATAAACACGAGCAGACAAATCTAATTTTTTAGCTGATTCGTTTAAAATTTCTTTAACTTTTTCTGATAGGTCCAAGTATTCTATTAAATCTTTTGATGAAAGCTCGGCGTTTGTTTTGCTTTTTATTCCAAACTTTTTGTGTCTTTCTTCTTGTACTTGTCTTGCTCTCAAAACTCTTTCTTTTACTAATTTACTTTGAGTTTCCTTCTCTCTTTTATCTGTAAGTTTTTCATGTTCAACCAAAGATACCTCTACCCACATATCTATTCTATCCACTATTGGTCCTGAAAGTTTTCTTTTATATCTTTCTATTTGTAAAGCAGAACATACACATTCTTTATCTTTTATTCCATAATTTCCACAGGGACAAGGATTCATTGTTGCTATCAAAATAAAGTCAGCTGGATATTTTACAGAACCTTTTGCTCTTGAAATTGTTACTACCCTATCTTCCAGAGGCTGTCTAAGTGTTTCCAAAACTTTGGTATCAAATTCTGGTAGTTCATCAAGAAACAATATTCCTTTATGAGCCAAAGTCACTTCTCCTGGTTTTAAATTACCTCCTCCTCCAACAAGAGAAACGTAAGAGGCTGTATGGTGAGGTGATCTAAAAGGTGGATGTTTTATCAAATTATTTTTTAATTCTCCTCCTATTGAGTATATAGATGTAACTTCTAACATATCATCAAAAGAAAGCGGTGGAATAATATGAGTAAATGCCCTAGCTAGCATGGTTTTTCCTGTTCCTGGAGGACCAAACATAATTATGTTGTGACCTCCTGCAGCAGCAATCTCCAGTCCTCTTTTTGCAGATTCTTGACCTTTTATATCAGAGAAGTCTATCTCTATTTCTAATTCATTCTCTACTATTTTTTTGTTTTTATGTGGTTTTATTTTTACTTTAGGTATGTTGTTTTCAGTATTATTTTGTTCTTTTGTGTTTATGTGGCCCAAAATTTCTAGAAGAGTTTCGGCACCCAAAATATCTATACCTTCTATTGTTGAAGCTTCATCGGCGTTTTCTTTTGGTAAAAAAATTTCCTTAAAACCCTCTTTTTTAGCTTTTCTGGTTATTGGCAGAGCTCCTTTTATGGGACGAAGTTTACCGTCTAAAGAAAGTTCTCCTACAAAAAGACTCTGGTTTGTATCAGCTTTTATTTCCCCAGAAGCAATTAAATAACCAACAGCTATTGGCAAATCAAAGAGTGGCCCTTCTTTTTTAACATCAGCTGGTGCCAAAGAAACGACCACTTTTTGGTTCTTGTTTTTAGGAGATTTAAATCCTGAGTTTTTTATTGAAGCTGATACTCTATCTTTTGATTCCTCAACAGATTTATTTGCTAGTCCGACTATAGAAAAAGAATGCAGACCTTTGGACAAGTCTACTTCAACATCTATTATCTGAGCGTCCAATAAGTTAGTCTGACAACTTTTAACTTTTGCGACGCTCATATTTTTAATCGTTCATGTGAGCTTTGTTTGTTCGTGCCGCTGGGTTTGCTTCTAGTCTGTCTAATTCGATAGGTTCTCCGGAAACCTCACATATTCCATATGTCCCATCTTCAATTTTTTTAAGGGCGCTGTTCACCTCCCACAATCTAGTTTCTAGTTGATCTAGGATTGCTTTATTTGTTCCAAACTCCTCCATAGAATCAGCAACTTCGTTTTCATCTGCACCTGTGTTACCCATATCAGGCTCGGTTGCCTCCCAATCTTTTGGATTTTCAGGGTTTTTTCTTCCAACAGTAGAAAGCTCACTTAAAAGAGTTTCCTTTTCTTTTTCTAATAGATCTTTGAAATGTTTTGTATCTAATTCCATAGATACATATTATCCTAAAATAGACACAAAATCAATCTATCTAGTTATTTGACTATTTATGTATTTATCCAAAAGAGCACTAAAAACCTCCTCGGTTGAAGTTATTAGTATGGTTTCTCTATCTAAAAATGTATAAAGAAATATGGTTTTTCTGTCACTTGATCTAACAACTCTCAGATCTTTATTTTTAAAGAATTCATCTTCAAAGACGTATGAAGATGTTTCTCCTGGTATTTTAAATATGAAACCAAGATCATTTAATATATTTTCTTCCCATTTAAGCATCCCAGAATAACTTACTCCGTAGTCTTTTGTTTTAAGTATTATAAATGGAGCATTTTGTCCAAAAGAATATATACCAAACATATAGTCTTCTGTTAATGAGCGGATCATGGTTTGAGGCATATTTGGTCCTATAAATGAGACGATTTTTTCAATATTTGATTTTATGTTACTTTGAGTTTCATCTAAAAATTGGATCTCAAGCACTGAATTAGCTGGACTGTTCCAGTTTTCTACTAAACGAGAAAATTCAGAAACAATAAATTGTTTATTTTGTGGAACAACCACTTCTTTTTCTGAGAATGTGATAATTGAGCTTTCCATTGGTGTAGGAGTCTCATTTCCCATTGTTTGAGTGAGGTATACTGCTAAAATAGCAACTAAGCCTATAACAAGAAATGAAATACTTAATGTGACCAATAACTTATTTTTTACCTCATATTTTTGAAAATCTTCTTTGTAATCTTCTTTCTCTTTCTTTTTTTGTTCAGCGACTGCTATTGTTGCTATAGAGGCATTATTTTTTGATATGTACTCCTGCATATCCCCTTGGTATGTCCTAAGGGTTTTTAGTCTTTGTTGTTTTTCATTTCGCGTAGGAGTTTTTTCTTGCGGAATTACAGGATCTGTTTTTTTAATTTGTTCATTTTCCATAATCAAGAACTAAATTAAAGTTTAACAAATTATTTTTATTAAATAAACAAAAACCGGTCTTTTGACCGGCTTTGTTTATTTTTGACCCAAATCTTTTTTCGAACGAATATTTTTTCTAACTTGACCAAGAAGGTATTTTTTATGATTTTCGTCTAGATCCATAAAATCATCACATATTTCTTTTAGTTTGGCAGACGAAGATCTACCAAAAGAAACCACCTCTACCTGACAACCTTGATTCATTTTTAGATATTCAATAAGAGGAACAAAGTCACCGTCCCCTGTTACTAAAATGATAGTATCTAGCTTAGGGGCCTGTTTTATAGCGTCTATTGCCAAACCAACATCCCAATCCGCCTTTTTAGCACCACCAGAAAATATTTGTAAGTTTTTTGTTTTAGTTTCTATACCAGCCTTACCTAGGGCTTCAAAAAAGTTTTTTTCATCTCCTGATTCTGTAGTAATAACATATGCTATTGCTCGTATTAGATTTCTTCCAGCTAAGCTGTCTTTAACCACTTGATCAAAGTTTACTCTAGCACCATACAGGTTTCTGGCTGTGTGGTAAAGATTTTGTGTATCTATAAAAATACCAACTCGTTGGTTTTTATGTTTTATAATCGACATAAATTAAAATTATTAAAAATTTGTAAAACATGCTCACAAATTTCAAAGTTATTGTATAAAAACAAAACAAACCTTTCGGTCTGTTTTAGGAGATTATTTTTTCAAACCAAGTTTCTTCACTAAAGCACTGTATCTTTTTGGATTTTTCTTTTCCAGATACTTCATTTGTGCTTTTCTGTCAGCAACCATTTGAAGCAATCCTCTTCTTGAGTGATTGTCTTTTGGGTTCTTTTTTAAATGACTAGCTAGCTCATCTATTCTTTTAGACAAGATTGCTATTTGAACCTCAGGAGATCCAGTATCTTCTCCGTGTGTCTGAACATCCTTAATTATCTTTGTTTTCTTTGTTTTTGTAAGCATGTCACTAGAGAATAGCATAAAACCCTATTTTTTGCAAGTGGGCTTTTATTCAAAGTTTATAGCTTAAAATAGTGTCGCAAAATATTTTTGTGATATAATTTTGTTACAAAATGTCTTCTCTAAAACAACTAAAACAACAGTTTCTAGAATATGTTGAGATAGAAAAAGGAAGGTCTATAAAAACCGTTGAAAATTATGATCATTATCTAACTGTTTTTCTAGAGCAAACCAAAGTTGACTCCCCTTCTCAAATAACAGACTCTGTTGTTAGAGAGTTTCGTTTGTGGCTCAATAGACAACCAGCTCATCCTGCAGCAAAAAGACCTGATAAAATGAGAGAAACTTTGAGTCGCAAAACCCAAAATTATTATCTTATAGCTATCAGAGCTTTTCTAAAGTATTTAGCTAGACAAGAGGTCAAAACTTTACCATCTGAAAGAATAGAACTAGCTAAAGTTCCAGAAAGAATGCTTGACCTAATAACAGAAGAAGAACTTAAAAGGCTTCTAGATGCTCCAAAGGGAAACAATATAAGTGATTTAAGAGACAGAGCAATTTTAGAGTTACTTTTTTCAACCGGTCTCCGTGTGTCTGAACTTTGTTCTTTAACTAGAGACATAAACTTATCTTCTGATGAACTTTCTATAATGGGAAAAGGAAAAAAAGTACGAGTTGTCTTTTTGTCTGATTATGCAAAAAAAGTTGTTAAAGACTATTTAGCTAAAAGAAAAGATTTAGATGATTCATTATTTGTTCAGTTGTCAAAAAACGGAAAAAGCAGAGAGAAAACAGGTAAAAGTTTGGGTCTTACCAAACGCTCAATAGAAAGAATAATAAAACAAAGGGCTATAGAAGCCGGAATATCAAAAAGAGTTACACCTCACACAATGCGACACATGTTTGCCACCGATCTCCTTTCAAATGGAGCTGATCTGCGTAGCGTTCAAGCTTTGTTGGGGCATGCTAATATAGGAACAACACAGATTTATACCCATGTTACTGACAAACATTTAAGAGAGGTTCACAAGAAGTTCCATAAAAGAAAAGAGTAAAGGCACCCTTATCGGGTGCCTGTATCAAAATTTAACTAATGAACTCTGTTTTTCTCAAGGATCAAATGTGTTGTTGTAACCTCTCCAAGCTGAGAAAGCTCCTCTTCTGAGCCGGCTGCACATACTACAGCAGTAGGCCAATTTCTATATTTTGCATCCACTCCTAGTTTCTTGGTGATTTGCATTGTATATTCTGGCAAGAATTTCATCACCACACTCTCTATGTTATCAATAGTGACTTTGTCTCCATGTATCAATGGACAAATGAGACGCTCTTGATTGATTGTTTTTAAGGCATGTTTTATTCCTTCCAAAATTCTAGACAATTCTAGAGCGATAATTGGTGAAAATTTAAAAACTTCCATTATCTCAGCTCTATTATGAAGAGATTCTTCTGAGTCCCCCACTATTTGGGACGTAATAGATCTGTTGTTCATCTGTGACCTCCGTTAGAATAAAAGCATTTTTAATTAGTATAGTCAACAGCTCAAATTATTGGTATTATGTTTCATATGAAAATAATAAGCTGGAATGTTAATGGAATACGGGCTGTTCACAATAAAGGATTGTTTACTCCCCTATTGGATGAAATAAAACCAGATATAATTTGTTTGCAAGAAACTAAAGCACAAAAAGATCAAAATGAAGTTGATCTAAGTGGATATGAAGAATACTGGAATTCAGCCGAAAAAGCTGGTTACAGTGGTACAGCTATTTTTACAAAAGAAAAACCTATTTCAGTTACAAATAATTTTCCAGATGATTTAGTTAAAAAATACAAAATAAAAGATGATGGTTTTGGTAATCCAAACACAGAAGGCAGAGTTTTGGTTGCTGAGTATAAAAAGTTTTACTTAGTAAATGTTTATACTCCAAATTCAAAAAGAGAATTAAGTAGGTTAGACTTGAGATATAAATCTTGGGATCCTGCTTTTTTGGAATACATAAAAAGATTAGAAGAGATAAAGCCTGTAATTTTTTGTGGAGATTTAAATGTTGCTCATACAGAGGATGATTTAGCCAACCCAAAACAAAATGAAGGAGAACATGGTTTTACAAAAGAAGAAAGAGAAGGTATCCAAAAAATAATAGATGCTGGTTTTGTAGATACTTTTAGAATTTTTACACAAGGGAAAGGTCACTATACTTGGTGGACACATTGGGCTAAAGCAAGAGAAAGAAATGTTGGTTGGAGAATAGACTATTTTTTTGTTAGTAAAAAATTAAAATCAAAATTAAAAGAATCAAAAATACTTTCAAATTTTTTAGGTTCAGATCATTGTCCCATTGAATTAAATATAGAAATATAAACTCAAGGACATTATGTCCTTGAGTTTATATTAAAAAGACACTTATCCACAACATTGTCCTTTACATGACTTTTATGGTTGCTATAATGATTTCAGACCCGTCATAGTGTGTCCGATAAATACCGGACCATAATGATATTTGTTCTTTAAACATAGTGTACTACTCACTTTTATAGGCTTGGCCAGCCTTGTTTTATAAAGGTTACCTGGGGAAATTTTGTAAAGAAGATCAAAATATCTCCAATCATAATAATATTTTTAAATTTAGTGATATTGTATCGTTACTAAATTCCTTTTCTGGGTAATACTTTAAGTTTTCCCCAAACCGTCTCTACATAGCAATTTTTCAAAAGATTCGCTCGTGTTGAGCGGTTTTTTTATTTAACCCAATGTTTCTTCCTTATTTCTTTGATTTTTTCCTCTTCCAACTCTTCTTTTGTTTGTTTCCCTTCTTCCCCTAGTTTTTTTAGCTCCATTTCATCTAGTACAATTAGCTCTTTTGCTCTGTTTTCTAAGTATTCCTCGGTATTTTTTGAGGGGTCATCTAATACTTCTTCTAATAAAGCATGAAGTGTGTAGCCTATTTTAGGCCCAGGTGTTACATGTGTAACTTCCATTATCTTATTTCCGTCTATTTTAAGCATACTCACAGACAAAGGGTCTCTCAGGGCCTCTTCTATCATAGAGTGGTATTTTCTTAGTCTATAAGGATCTTCTTTGGGTCTTCCTGTTCCAATTCTGTCACAAATTCTCACATCCATCAGATCCCATATATTATCTCTACCAACATTATTTATCATTCTTCTAACAGCAGACAGTGTTATTTGCTCTGTATCAGAGAAAAACATATGCCATCTAACTAACTTAACTACCTTTTCAATTGTTTTTGAAGGATATTTTAGTCTTTCGAGTATTTTTTTTGTTACACGTGAACCAACAACCTCGTGTCCATAGAAAGTCCACTGGTTTTGTTCGCTCCCCCATCTTCTGCTTTGTGGTTTAGATATATCATGCAACAAAGCCGCTAATCTTATTTCTAAAGAATAATTTTTATCAGCAGAGTGTTGAACAGATCTAAGTAGGTGCTCCCAAACATCGTATGAATGGGCTTTATTTTGCTCTACACCAATAGTTTCTTCTAATTCTGGTATTATGTAAGGCAGTAGTCCCAAATCCTTTATTTTAAGCAATGCTATCATTGGGTTGGCAGACATTATAATTTTAGTAAACTCTTCTCCTATTCTCTCTTTTGATATGTCTTTTAGAAGATTTGAGTTTTTTTCTATAGATTTTTCAGTTTCTTTTTCTATTTCAAAACCAAGTTGAGCCATAAATCTGATAGCTCTTAGTATTCTTAAACCATCTTCACTAAACCTTTCGTCTGGATTACCTACTGTTCTTATTATTTTGTCTTTTATATCCTCTTGTCCTTTATAAAGGTCAATGACTGTTCCATTTGAGACAGAATAAGCCATTGCATTTATAGTAAAGTCTCTTCTTTTAAGATCTTCTTCTATATTTTGGCTAAAAGTAACACTGTCTGGGTGTCTTTTATCTGAGTACCCTGTTTCTATTCTGTAAGGAGTAACTTCTATCACCTTTAAGGTGTTATCTTCTGTTTCTTCATTTACAACTCCGACTGTGCCAAATTTGTTTTCATAAAAAGTGTCTGTAAACAAAGACTGTATTTCTTCAGGGTTAGCATTTGTTGTTACATCCCAATCTTTTGGTTTTTCCCCTAAAATAAGGTTTCTGACACATCCACCTACCAAAAAAGCCTCAAAACCAGCCTTTTCTAGCCCTTCTGTTACATATGAAACCTCTTTTGGTATAAGGAAATCTTTAGTCATATGATAAAATCTTACCATTTAAACCCTTTTTTATAAAGCTTTACTAGTAAAAAATAGTAAAAAAATATAGAATTGGTTTATTGCCTCCGTAGCTTAATGGATAAAGTAGCGATCTTCGGAATCGTTGATCTAGGTTCGATTCCTGGCGGGGGCACCAAAAACAGACTAAATCTTGGATTTAGTCTGTTTTAGGTCCAGGAGTCGAAGCCCGATTGTGATATTTTAGGAGTTTACGAACAAAAATATCCAATTGGGGTACTGACCCTGTAAGGGTCGACTTTCCTGGCGGGGGCACCAAAATATTCCACATATAACAGGATTTTGAGTTTATTTTATCGTTGTGTATAATAATCAAGTTCGCGGGTATGGTTTAGTGGTAGAACACATCCTTGCCAAGGATGAGACGGGAGTTCGATTCTCCCTACCCGCACAAAATAAGGATTAAAATGCGAAGCGTTTTAAGACTATACTTTTGTGACGAGGTAGGGAGAATCGAAAGCCGGAGGCGGTATACAAGACAAGCTTTGCTTGTGCTTGTCGCCGAGGCGGGGTCGCAACCTTAGTTGCGTAGCTTTAGCGAAGCAGAAGAGTTGTGACCGATCTCCCTACCCGCAACTTTAGCAATAAATACAAAGAATGTATCAAATAAGTGTCTTTTTCTAATAAATACTAGTATTTTTCAATAAACCCTTTATTTTTAGCCAAATCTCGTTTCTTCGAGGGGGTTGTTACACATGTAACTTATAGGACAAAATGTTCAAAACTGTGGATAAGTCTGTGGAGATGTGTATAAAAGACACTGAATAAAGTCTTATAAAAATTAGTAATTTATAATGTCAAATATAGATTATATGGCTTAAAATAAGGTTTTATTAAAAACAGACAGTCTTTTTATTGTCTGTTTTAAGGTCTTTTTGTATATGTTTCACGTGAAAACAAAATTTGTTACACCTGAAACGAGTTTTGGCTATTTTAGGCTATATTTTGATATAATTAGGTTGTTACATGTATAACAAAAATATAAAAAATCCAACTGAAAGACAGATTTTAGGTGAGATAGGGGAAGATTTTGCTTGTAATTTTCTAAAGGACATGGGTTTTAAGGTTGTAGAAAGAAACTATTTTAGAAAATGGGGAGAGATAGATATTGTTGTCAAGAAAAAAGATCAAATTCATTTTGTAGAAGTAAAAACTGTTTCTACAGAAAAAGATATTTTAGATAAGATTGATAAATATAGACCAGAAGACAATATGCATCCTTGGAAGCTAAAAAGACTAGGCAGGATAATAGAAACTTATTTATTGGAAAAAGATATAGAAAATGATTGGCAATTTGATGTTATTACTGTTTATTTAGACAAAAATAGAGAATTGCTAAAAACAGATTTCCTTGAGGATATTGTGTTGTAATTGTTATTTATATTATTTGTGGTAAACTTCTAAATGTTATATTTCGGGGTGTAGTATAGAGGTAGTATGCATTTTTGGGGAATTATTTGAAATTGCGTCGGGGTGTAGTATAGAGGTAGTATTCATGTTTTGGGAACATGCGGCCCGAGTTCGATTCTCGGCACCCCGACCTAGTTTCAAATAATTCCAGAAACATATTATGTTTCTGTGACCCTAATGGATGAGGTCCGAGTTCGATTCTCGGCACCCCAACAAATGAAAATTAAAAAAATAGGTCATTGTTGTCTTTTTATACAAACAGAAAATATAAATATATTGACTGATCCAGGCAGTTTTTCTGAGGGTCAAAATGACATAAAAAAAATTGACGTAGTTTTGATTACTCATGAACACGCAGATCATCTACATGTAGAGTCTCTTAAGAAGGTTTTAGAAAATAACCCAAATGTTTTAGTTTTAACAAACTCAGGTGTGGGCAAAATTCTAGAAGAAGAGGGGATAGGTTTTCAGATTTTAGAAGGAAGAAATATTATTGAGATAAAAAATGTTTTACTAGAGGCTTTTGATTCAAAACATGAAGAAATTTTTGAAGAAATTGGGCAGGTTCAAAATACAGGATATTTTATAGATAAAAAACTTTTTTATCCCGGGGATTCTTATTCTAATCCAGGAAAAGAAGTTGATGTCTTAGCATTACCTGTTGCTGGCCCTTGGTGCAAAATATCTGATTCCATAAGATATGCGCTATCTTTAAAACCAAAGAAAGTATTTCCTGTTCATGATGGTCAATTATTAGAGGATAGAATTGGTGGTTCACATAAAATACCAGAGAAAGTTTTATCTGAAAATGGCATTGAGTTTATTTCAATAAAGGCAGGTGAAGAAAAAATATTTTAAATATGACATTTACTCGCACAAAAGAAGATTTTGTTTGTCAGAAATGTGGCACTGAAGTTTTGGGGTCTGGTTATACCAACCATTGTCCAAATTGTCTTTGGTCCAAACATGTTGATATTGATCCAGGGGATAGACAGTCTGTTTGTTTTGGAATGATGGAGCCCATAAGGGTTGAGAAGAAAGGTAAGGAGTACACAATAATCCATAAATGTACTGTTTGTGGACTAGAGAAGCCAAATAAAGCTGTCAAAGAAGATAATTTTGATATGCTTCTGCAAATCAGTTCTGAGAATGGTAAAAATTTTTCTGTTTAATCAGATTTTCAAAAATTTTAAACAAAATCATGTCGAGGGTGTATGTTTTCTGAAACATTGCGAGCGCGACGGCGCGAACACGAGGTGAGAAGTAATGTTATTGCTTCGCAAGACTCTGAGCGTTGGTAATCCAATGCGAAGAGTGTACTGCTCCTGTAAGGAGAGTTTTAGCAAAAATTTATCCGTTTTCAGAAAACATATACCGAGACAAGGGTTTTGTTTTTAAATCATATTAAACTATTTTTCTAACTCAGTTATTATTAGCTCAGACAGGGAAGGTAGAAGTGTACTTTGGAATATGTCTGCTGTATTTTCCATATTTAAACTTAGAAAAGAGTTTAACCCTCCAAAAGGATCTATCATTCTTCTGTTTATATGAGCCATTGTTATGGCTCGCAAATCTCTTTCGCTAGTTGTGTCCGCTTCAGAGCTTGTTGATATAAGCCCAATAATTCTTCCGTATCTGTCTACTACAGCTCCACCTGAAGACCCTTTTTGTGACAATACTGTTCCTCCAACGGAAATTAGATCCAAAGTTGTATCTGTAAATGTAAAAACTTTCTGTACTGTTGTGATAGCACTGTTTATGTATAGACCTTGTAAGACAGAGATACTTCCTAAAAATCCTGCAGGGTAAGACGCTAATAAAACAGGCTCTCCGATCTCTATCTCTTCTCTGACGTCTGGTCGTATGAAATTAAAGGCTGGTAGGGGAGTTTTATCAATTGATTCTGTTATTCTAAGAAAAGCAAAGTCATTTTCTCCAGTACCTTTAGGATTTTCTTCTGTAAGTATTGATTTGTTTTCTTTAACCCAATCTGGAGAAATATAAATAAGTTCGGCTTTGTATCTAGGGTAGGCAGGCTCACCAGTTCTTATTGTACAATCTACAAAATTTTTAAATTTGTAATTTTGTAAAAGCATATATTGAGCTATATGAGCATTTGTAAGTATTATCCCTCTAGGATCAATAATAACTCCAGAACCAGTAATAGTTGAAAGATTATCTCCATTTATTTGACATAAAATATTTACAATAGATTTTCTAGATTCTTCATTTAGTATGACAAAATCTTTACCACCTTGTGTATTTGGCGTATTTTGAATAACAACTTGTGTTTGAGGGGTAGTTTCTGTTTGATTTGTTTGGACTAAATCTTTTTGGGTTTCTTGTTTTTGAATAGATTCTTCAGGTTTTTGTTCAACCTGACTATCTTCTGTTTCGATAGTCATTTCTATTTGTTCTATGGTGGTTTCTTCTCTTGTTTCTTCTTCTATTTCTAAGACAGGGGATTTTACTTCGCTTTTGTAAGAGAAGTAAATAAATGTAATAAATAGGGGAATTAGAAATATTTTTAATAGACTTCCTGACATTTTGGTATTATACCAATTTTCATTGCGATAGAAAGTTTTTTTTGATATATTAGCTAGTGTTAAATGCGGGTATAGTTTAGTGGTAGAATGACTGCCTTCCAAGCAGTATACGGGAGTTCGATTCTCCCTACCCGCACAGACAAAAAGAGCCATAAGGCTCTTTTTGCTTGTGCAGGTAGAGCAAAGCCATATTATGGCTTTGCGTGGAGAATCGAAAGACGGAACGGGCACCCATCGAGCACGATGGGTCGTGAGTCCGGGTAGGGAAAATTTTGATTCGACGGAATCAAAATTATTCCTGACCGATTCTCCCTAACCACATCAAACTAAAAACTCCCGAAAGGGAGTTTTTAGTAAACCGTCTAAAACAAAATCTTATTTTACAGCGTCCTTCAAAGCTTTTGCTGCTCTAAATTTTGGAACCTTCATAGATGGAACTGAAATAGTTTCACCTGTTCTTGGGTTTCTAGCTTGTCTTGCAGCTCTTGTTTTTGTTGAGAAAATACCAAGTCCTGCGATTGAAACTTCACCTCCTTTTTTAAGTGTAGAAACAATAGAATCTATCATTATGTCCACAACTTCTTCGGCTTGAACTTTTGTTCCACCTAGTTTTGCGTGAATTGCTTCTACGATTGATGCTTTATTCATAGTAAAAATTGTTTTAAAACTTTCTAATAATCTCTCGACTATCACTCACTTCTATGAAAGTATTATATAACAAGGCTTTTTTAAAACAAAATATTGACTAACTTAATTTTTTATCGTGCAAATTCTATGATTCTAGATTCTCTTATTAGGGTAACTTTTATTTCACCTGGATATTTTAGTTCTTTTTCTATTCTTATAGCAATATCTCTAGCAATTTTTTTGGCTTCAAGGTCAGAAACTTCTCCAGGGTTTACAAAAATTCTTATTTCTCTACCAGCTTGAAGTGCATAAGATTTTTCTACACCAGGGAATGAGTTTGCTACTGCTTCTAGGTCGGACAGTCTCTTCAAATAATTTTCAATGCTATCTCTTCTTGCACCCGGGCGACCACCTGATATAGCATCAGCAGTTTGAACTATAATAGATTCTATTGTTTCATATGGATATTCATCATGGTGTGACTGCATCGCTTTGACAATAGCTTCATCTGCTCCAAATTTTTGCAATATTCTCCTACCTATTTCAACATGTGTTCCTGCTACTTCATGATCTAGAGCTTTTCCTATGTCATGTACTAGGGCTCCAGCCTTAGCAATCATAACATTTGCTCCGATTTCTTCTGCTATCATCCCTGCAATATGAGTCATTTCTATAGAATGTTGCAATACGTTCTGTCCATAACTAGTTCTAAAGTGTAATCTGCCGAGTATAGATATTATTTTAGGATCAAGACCCAAGACGCCGGTTTCATATACTGCTTGTTCTCCTTTTTCTTTTATTATTTTATTTGTGTCTTCTTCGGCTTTTTGGACAAATTCCTCTATTTTAGCCGGCTGAATTCTACCATCAGCTATTAGTCTTTCTAGGGCCACTTTGGCAATCTGTCTTCGTATTGGATCAAAAGAAGAAATGGTGATAGATCCAGGCGTATCATCTACAATAACTTCTACTCCAGTAGCTCTTTCAAAGGTTTTTATGTTTCTACCTTCTTTTCCAATAACTTTACCTTTTATTTCGTCATTTGGAATTGTGACATGAGAAGTCATCATATCTGAAGAAACAGAGCTAGCCAGTCTTTGTATAGAAGTTGCTAAAATGGACTTAGCTTTTTGTTCCAAGGTCTCTTCTCCTAGAAGTTCTAGTTTTTTCATTCTAGCCAAAATATTTTCTTCATTTTCTTTTTCTATAATAGAAAATATTTCAGATTTAGCCTCTTCTTCAGTTAGTCTACTTATTTTGTATAATTCTTCTTGTTTTTGTTTCTCCAGCCTTTCTGTGTGTTCTCTTATTGTTTTTATTTCTTCTATTCTTTTCTTTATTTCCTCAACTTCTTTGTCTATATCTGTTTGTCTTTTATCCAAAAGCTCTTCTTTTTTTATGAGCCTTTCTTCTGTTTTCTTATTTTTTTCTTCCTTTTCTTTTATCTCTCCTCTGGCTTCTTTCAGTATTTCCTCAGCTTTTTTTTCTGCTTCATCTATGATGGCCTGTTCCTTGTCTTTAGCAAGGAGCTCCATCTGTTTTATCCTAAGCTCCATTGAGCCTTTGCGAGACAGAGATATCAAAATACGTAGGTAGTAACCCAGTATAATACCAGCTGTTATCGCAATGCCCACAAAGAGCATTACTATATTTAATGACATGTTGTTCGAATAACTGCTCGTTTCAGATTTTCTCTAAATTTTTATGGTTTTTCTCAAAATTGAATGGTAAAGATTTACAGTTTATCGGAATTTTAGAGTTTGGTAATAACAGGTAATAAAACTTTCAGTTATAAAATTAAAATCAATAATAGCTACACTATATAACAACTAAAGTACTTTGTCTATAATTCCGTATTTTTTAGCTTCTTCTGCTGACATAAAGAAGTCTCTATCCGCATCTTTTTCTATTTTAGAAACAGTTTGACCTGTATTTTTTGAAAGTATTTTGTATAAGTTTTCTCTTGTTCTTACTATATTTTTAGCCGAAATTTCTATATCAGAAGCCTGACCTTCAAGTCCTCTTAAAAGTGGCTGGTGTATCATAACTTCTGCATTTGGTAGAGCAAATCTTTTTCCTTTTGTTCCGGCAGAAAGTATAACAGCTCCCATAGAAGCAGCTATTCCAACACAGACTGTAGAAACATCATTTTTTATATGATTCATTGTATCTACTATAGCTAGTCCAGCAGAGACAGATCCTCCTGGAGAATTAACATAAAAAGAAATATCTTTTTTAGGATCTTCTGATTGCAAAAATAACATCTGGGCAATAATTAGGTTTGCCGTATGGTCATCTATTGGTCCGTCTAGGAAAATTATGTTTTCTCTAAGTAGGCGAGAGAATATATCGTACGCTCTCTCTCCAAACTGTGATTTTTCTATTACTGTAGGTATCAACATATATTATTTAATTATTTGGATTGTTAAGGTCACTAAGTTAATATTACCACTTCTCGCCCCGTAGTGAGCTGTGCTCTACTACTGGGGTAACTGTAGGTATCAACATATATTATTTATTATTCTATTAATAATTTATTAAATGTATTTTACCCCATAGTAAACTACGCTTTACTTTAGGGTGATTGTTTACTTGTTAACTGTTATGAGTATAACAGAAAATATCTTTTAGGCAATTTTGTTGACAAAAATTATATAAATGGTGTATAATAATATGAGAAAGGTGTTTTACATGGCCAAAAAGAAGAAATCTGAAGATGAGTCCAGTGAAAGGAGGACTCATTGTAAGAGGTGTGGGAAAAAACTTTCCCAATACAATCAAACAGGTGAGTGCTTTTGCCACTCACCTATAGCTGGGTTTCCCAGTTTTGACCAGGCGGTGAGATGTGGATCTTCTCAGGTCCAGGCCAGACCAGCTCACCTCTAGTTTGCCTAGCCCGAGCCACTGTGCTCGGGCTTTTCTTTTTAGGGGACTTGACGTATGCTATTCCATAAGATGAGGTTGCATAGATTTTATATAGAAAAACAAATAGATGGAGATAACATAAACATCTCAGACAAAGATTTGGTTCACCAATGGAAGAATGTTTTTCGCTACAATGTAGGAAGTGAAGTTATTCTTTTTGATGGATCAGGATTTGAATACCTTGCATATATATCAAGTCTTAGAAACTTAGGTGCAACATTAGAAATTGTTTCCAAAAAGAAAAAACCAAAACCAGCAAGGTTTCTAGGTTTAGCAGTTTCACTCCTAAAAAAAGAAAACACAGAACTTGTGATACAAAAAGCTACAGAACTTGGAGTTTCTTTTATTCAACCAATTATTTCTGAAAGAAGCGAAAAGAAAAATTTAAATATAGAAAGAGCTAAAAAAATTATCATTGAATCCGCTGAACAATCTGGCAGGGGAGATTTGGTGGTAATAAACGAACCTGTAAAATTAACAGAGTTTTTGGAAGGTCCTATACCAAAAGATTTTCAAAATGTTTTAGCTCTCCATCCAGAAGGACTTTTATTAGACAGAGAAGTTTTAGATCGAGAGGGTTCAACATTAGTTTTCCTGGGTCCAGAAGGGGGATTCTCAGAAGAAGAAATTGGGTTTTTTAAATCAAAAAATATAGAAATATATTCTCTAGGACCTCTTGTTCTAAGGGGCGAAACAGCAAGTATGGCAGTTTCTACTCTTTTTCTATTAGGTAAGTAATTTTAATACAATTATTATATTGTAGCAAAATTATATTTGACAAAAACACTAAGATTTGATATAATATATAGAGAAGGTGCAGGAAGGCCTTTTTCAACATTTGGCCTAATACAAACCTGCTTTTTTTAGAAAGGAAAACTGACCATGGATACCATGCTCAGCAAGGCGCTCCGCGAATTCACAACCGGACCGCTCAATCAGCTCATTGTGAACCTTGGTGGCCAGGAAGGCGACCAATGGGAAGAGGAACTGAAGAGGTTTCTCCGCAAGGAACCCTGTTGGAGTAGCCAAGTCACGCAGGTGGCCGAACCGAAACCCACACCCTCGATTCTCGAGCTCGTCTCGACGATCGTGGTCAATGCGACCACCAGCAAGCTCGTCGCCAAAGAGAAGTTTGTGGTCAACACCAAGCGTAACGCTCCGGTGAAGATCAGCTACCTTGGCGACAACTTCACCTCATGGTTCCTGAACGGCGACGGCAAAACCGAAGACCTGATCAGCGAACAGACCCTGCGCTATGCAAAACTGCGCAAGGCATCGGTGGACGGTCCGATCATCACTGAACTCGGTGGCGAAGCGAAAGCTGAAACCACCCTGTCGGAGGTGCTCTCCCTTATGGAGAAGCAGAAGAATGGTGAAGAAGGTGTTCTCTTGAACAACGGCTACGCCAATGTTTTCTACATCAAGGACAGTGCTGGTGTGCTTCGCGCGGTCATCGTGCGCTGGCTCGACGACGGCTGGTTTGTCTATGCGGACTCCGTCGTGGACCCGGTCAGGTGGAGCGGTGGCTACCTTGTGTTCTCTCGCAATTCTTGAAATCGTGCCCTCGGAACCTTCGGCTACGGCGCAAGCCTGATCCTTTGCCTCTTGGGCCCTTTGACCCTCAGTCTGCTTCGGCGGATTGGGGGTCAATTTTTTATATTTAAATTTCTCTTGCTATACTTATTTCCGAAATCATGTGTTACGTGACGGCTACGGCTTTCACGTCATGGTCTTAGGATATTTTTCTCGAGAGTCACATTGGGTATACCTTGTGTGAGAGTGAGGAAAGTCTCTTCAAAAAAATAACAAGAATTGGTATATGAGATTAGCGGACTTTGATGTCCCGGATAAAATTCAGCTGGTCATGGTTTGGCTGGCGGTGATATAGATGATCTTGTATACGATAACGCAGGGTAGTGCTTCGCGCGGTCAACGTGAACTGGAACGACGACGGCTGGAATGTCAATGCGAACTCCGTCGAGGACCCGAACAGGTGGAACGATGGCAACCATGTGTTCTCTCGAAACTGTTGGTTTTCTCCTCGGCTTAAGGTCGGGGAGTTTTTGTTTCTAATCCTTTTTTCCAACCTCCAATCATTCTCCCAAGTTCATTAACTTTTTCTGAAATAACTAGATACTTTTTATTATCTATCCCATGTAGCTCCCATGTAATTCTCAAGAAAAATTTAAGAAGATCTGTTTTTTTCATAGTATAAACTATAGTTGGCAATTTTTCTTCTTTCTTTTGATATGTTGCAATAAAAAGGCTTTCCAGTATTGAGATAAAAGTATTTTCTATTTTTCCTCCCAATGTATAACGTAAATTTTTGGGCAAATCATTTGAATAGGTGTGCCATAATTTATATATAGCTAGAGCGTTATTAATAATAGGTAGTAACTTTAGCTGTCTTGCTTCGGGGGGGGGGTCATTATAGTTTAATTATATATGTTGTAATTATAAAAATGAAAAAAATTTATGCTACATATAACGATATCATTTCTTTAGAAAACTTGCTTCTGGCTTGGAAAGAATTTTTGAGGGGTAAAAGTAGAAAGAAAGATGTTCAAGAATTCCAACTTAATTTAATGGATAATATCTTTGAATTACACAATGATTTAAAAGATAAAAAATATACTCATGGATACTATAAAGCTTTTAATATTTCTGATCCTAAGCCTAGAAATATCCACAAGGCTTTAGTTAGGGACAGACTTTTACACCATTCAATTTATAGAATTTTGTACCCGCATTTTGATAAAATTTTCATTTACGATTCATATTCCTGCCGTTTGGGAAAAGGTACTCATAGAGCTATAAAAAGGTTTAAAAGTTTTGCAAATAAAGTTTCTAAAAACAATACTAAAACTTGTTGGATTTTGAAATGTGATATTAGAAAGTTTTTTGCTTCTATTGACCAAGAAATTCTTTTAAAAATTTTAAATGAAAGTATGGAAGATAAAGATATAAGTTGGCTTTTGGAGAAAGTTATAAAAAGTTTCTATTCTACAGAGGAAGGCAAAGGCTTGCCTTTAGGTAATCTAACTAGTCAACTTTTAGTAAATATTTATATGAATAAGTTTGATCAGTGGATAAAACACAAAATGAAAGTAAAATATTATGTAAGATATGCAGATGATTTTGTTGTCTTGAGTCAAAGTAAAAATTATCTTTTGGAACTTATTCCAAAAATACAAAATTTTTTGGAAGAAGAATTAAAACTCTCTTTACATCCAAATAAGGTGTTTATAAAAACATTTTATTCTGGAGTAGATTTTCTTGGTTGGGTTCATTTTCCTAAGCATAGGGTTTTGAGGACAGCTACGAAGAAGAAAATGTTTAGAAATCTGTTGTTAAATAACAGAAAAGATTCCACCACCCAATCTTATTTGGGACTTTTGAGGCATGGTAATAGTTACAAATTGGAGAGGGGAATTATTTATCTTCCAAGAATTTAAATACCAACTCGTTTGTTAGAAATGTTTCTACATACATTCTTACACGAAATCTGTCTGCATCTTTGTGATGAGAGAGGATGTGTTCCATTTCTTTTTTAACTTCTTCTTCGTCTGGAGAAATTTTTTCTTCTCTAGCGATTGTATTTAGGATTATTTGAGATTTTGCTCTCTTTGTAGCTGTCTCTTTCCATTCGTCTCTTAGGTTTTCTTCGGTTTTATTTATTTGTTTTAAATAGTCTTCTATTTTTATACCAACTCTTTCTATTTCGTCTGTAAACTGAGCCATCATTTTGTCCAATTCTCCATCTATTATTACCTTAGGTATTTCTATGGTAGACTCTTCCATTATTTTTTCCAAAACATCTATCCTATTTTTATCCTTGGCTCTCATTTCTTTCTCTTTCAGTATCCCTTCTTTGATTTTTGTTTTCAAATCTTCTACATCTTTAAAATCGCCAATCATTTTTAGGAAATTTTCATCTACTTCTGGAAGGTCTTCATCTTTTATTTCTCCGTGACTATGATCATGTTCGTGCAGACCTTCTTTTTCATGCATCATTTGATGAGCAACATTTTTTCTAATATTTAGTATAGCTTCATCCACTTCTTTTTCTTCCACTTCAAATTTATCTTCTTTTTTAACCTCTTTTGCGATTTTTTTATAGTTACCAAGTTTAACTTCTGGCATTAGGGCTGTTTTTATTTTAAATTCTAGAGGATTTTCAGGGGCAATTTTAGTTATATGTATTTCTGGTCTACCTATGGCATCTACCTTGTGGTCCTCTAGAATAGAAGGGTATACGTCATTTAAAGCAATCTCTGCTGCTTCTTCCATTATTTTCATTTCACCTACTTTTTGGGCAACCAAAGAAACAGGAGCATTGCCTTTTCTAAAGCCGTCTAACTCTATATTTTCGGTTATTTTTTTCAAAGCTTCATCTCTAGCAGAAGTCATTTTTTCTACAGTGATGGCACCGATTATTTCTATTTCTCTATCTGGAAGATTTGTAATTTTTATATCTTTATAGTGTTTTGACATAACTGCTACTTTACAATAAAGGTAAAACCTTTGCAAACAAAAAACTTTCCGAAGAAAGTTTTTGCTAATCATTTTAATTATCTATTTTTCAAAACATTCGCAGGTTTTTGACTGAAATAACAGTGAGAAGCGCTAGCCGGAGACACTGTCTGAGCGAAGCGAGTTTGGCGAGAGGCCAGCTTCGAGCGCTTTATTTCACAAAAACCGAGGACGTTTTGAAAAAATATGATAGTTAATTATTCCAACTCTATATTCAACTCAGAATCCAAATTATTTATCTCTGTAGCATTTAGATCAGTTTCTATTGAGTTTAGTTCATCAGAACTACTTGTTTCAGAAATTGCATTTCTTTCTGCTTGAATCTCTTCTTCTGTAACAGGTTCCTCTGTTAGGCTTTGGATATTTTTAGACTCTTCTATTCTTTTGCCCCAAAAATACAAACCTCCCAAAATAATCAAGGCTATAATGATTATGGTTCCTATTATAGATCCTATAGATGATTTATTTTCTTCCATAATTTTTTAATTAATTATTTTAATTAGTATTTTGTGTTGTCGTACTAGTACCTTTTAGTGAAACAACTGCATCCACTATAGATCCATGACTTTCTCTTAGGTGCATTTTGACTTCTGCAGAAAGTTCTAGCATTTTTGTTATTTCTGTTCCAAGATTGGTCTCTGTTTGATTTTGAATAGAAGTATTAACTTGATTTCTAAATGCTATTATAGCATTTTCAGCATTTACTAAGTGGTTTTTTGCTTCAGTGATTTTTGCTTCGGCTTCCACTGTGTTACCACCAGCAGATTTTATTTTAGATATTCTTGTTTCAACTCGGGCTATTATATTTTCAAGTCTATCTATTGTAGCTTCAAACCTTGCTATCACAAGTCTTAGTCTATTCTCCATTCTAACTTGTATCATTGCCTGTCTTCTTTCCTGGTTTTGTTCCACTGCCTCTTGGCGATTTTCTTGTCTTGTTTGAACCTGAGCTTCTGTCCTTTGTCTAACTTCTGCTCCTGTTGTTGTTCCATTTGTCGATGTTCCAGATCTGTCTCTAAGTCTTGCTTCTTCTTGTACTCTGATTTGTGCTTCAGTTCGGACGTTTAGAGCATCTGTCGTATCAGAGAAAGCCAAAAACATGAAAAAAGCAATGATTATTGGAAATATATATTTTTTCATCATTTTTCTTGTTTAATCTAGTAATACCCGTATTATACACCTAAACAAAAAACCAAGGAAACTATTTTCCTTGGTTTTTTGTGTTTTTATTTTAGTTATTTTTATACATCTCAACTGCTTTTTCAAAGGCTTTTTCGGCTTCAGATTTGTCACCAAAACCTCTTATGATAACCTCTTTATTTTGAAGTTTTTTATAGGTAGTAAAATAGTGCTCCATTTCTTTCAGTGTATGTTTGTTTACATCTTTTAGGTCCAAAACCTCTTTCCATCTAGGGTCTGAAATTGGCACCGCTATGATTTTGACATCTCCTTCACCAGAATCAACCATATCCATCATTCCAACAGGCCTTACTCTAGCCAAGATTCCACTATCTAGGGGGTATGTGGTAAGAACAATTACATCCAGAGGGTCTCCATCTTCCCATAGTGTTTGAGGAACAAAGCCATAATCAAAAGGCATGTCTTGGGTTGTGTGAGTGACTCTATCTAGAGCGATAAGCCCAGTTTCTTTGTCTATTTCATATTTATTTTTACAACCTTTAGGTATTTCAATGATTACGTTTATTTCTTCTTTTGTTCCAGCAGGAATTTCTTTTATTAGATTCATATTATTTAGTTTCTATTTAATTCTAAGATAATAGATAGTATACAGATTATTTTAGTATAAGTATATTACTCATCTTCACCATCTTTAACTTCTTCAAGTTTTTTGTACATTTCTGTATTCTCATCTGATTCGGTAGAACCGTCACTTGTTTTGATAGATTTTATATCTATCTTCCATCCAGTTAGTTTAGCTGCTAGTCTTACATTTTGACCACCTTTTCCAATAGCAAGAGATTGTTGATCCTCAGAAACTTCAATGTTTGCTTGTTTTTCTTCCATATTTAGGTCTACAGATAGTATTTTAGCTGGTGAAAGAGCATCTTCAATAAATTTCTTTGGATCTGCTGACCATTCTATGATATCTATTTTTTCTCCACCTATTTCACTCATAACAGTGGCTACTCTTACTCCTCTTTGTCCAACCATAGATCCTACTGGATCAATATGAGAATCTTCAGAATAGACGGCTATTTTTGTTCTACTACCTGCTTCTCTTGCAATAGATTTTATAACAACTGTTCCATTAGCTATTTCAGGAGATTCTGTTTCAAATAGTTTTTCCAAAAATTTAGGATGAGATCTAGACAGTCTAAGGAAAATTCCTTTTACATTTTCTTCTACTTTGTAAAGATAAGCTCTTATTCTTTCTCCTTGGCCAAATCTTTCTCCTGGTATTTGTTCTTCATAAGGAAGTAATCCTGTTGCTCTACCCATATCAACAAAAATGTTTCCTCTTTCTATTCTCTGAACTGTTCCAGAAACTATTTCACCTTCTCTTTTTCCATATTCACCCAATACAGATACTTTTTCTGCCTCTCTTATTTTCTGCATTATTACTTGTTTTGCTGTTTGAGCAGCAATTCTTCCGTAGTCATCGTATGGCTCAAGAGGGAATACCATCTCTTCACCTAGCTCAACATCTTTTTTAATCCTTCTAGCATCATTTATCATTATGTGATGTTCTGGGTTAAAAACAGTTTTTCCTTCTGGAATCTCTACATCATCTTCTGGATCAATAACAACTGTAGATTCGTCAACCACAATTTTAACCTGAAACATTTCAGTTTTTCCTGTATTTAAATCAAATTTAGCCCTAACAATCTGGCCTTTTTTGCCATATTCTTTCTTGTAGGCAGTAGCTAAAGCCATTTCTATAGCTTCTATTATTTTTTCTTGAGGTATTCCTCTTTCTTCTTCTAGCTGAGCTAGAACACTATTTATCACTTTTAAGTCAAACATATATTTAATTGTTACGAAATCTCAAATTTAACCAATCTCTGTGTTAAAATTTTCGCACAATCCTCACTGTATTTATAATACACCTCGTCTTGTGCTTCAAATTTTGCCTTGACCTCGGCTAAATTTGAGGTTTCTATTTTTCAAAATTGCTTTTAATTTTTATTTAAATCCTTATTTTTTGGTAAAAAATTAGCCCGCCGTTAGGCGAACTTCTTAATTAATCACTCATTAATCTTATCAAATTATGTCTATTTTGTCAAATAGATGTTTTTCCTTTGATTTATGCACATTTTTTAGATTTAATTTAAATTTTTTTGGTATAATTAGGAAGTAAATTTTTTATAAAATTTTAGATGACAAAACCATTCGCAGACTTTTGTCTAAGATAACAACAATTTTTTCTAGCCGTGAGCACTCAACCCCTCCCTGTAAACAGGGAGGGGCGACCGAAGGGAGTTTGCGGTAAGGCAGAAAAAATTGTGATTTATCTTACAAAAGGCGAGGACGGTTTTGTCAGGTGAAATTTTTGGAACCTATGCACATCGAAGAATCACAACTTAAAGATTTCATTTTAGACTCTGGTCTAGTTTCAAGGGCTGATGTTGTTTCGGCTGAGAAAGAACACAAAGAAACAGGAGAAAGTCTGGGGAAAATTCTAGTTGATCAAGGGAAGTTAACTGAAAATGATCTAAGGAAAATGCAGGCCTACATACTTGGCATTCCTTTCGTTGACCTTAAAGTAGAAAAAATCCCTTTTGAAGTTTTGTCTCTTATTCCAGAACCGATTGCTAGAAACCACAACATTGTTGCTTTTAAAAAATCAGATTCTACATTAGAGGTGGCCATGCTTGATACAGAAGATCTGACTGCTATTGATTTTGTAAAGAAAAAAGTTGGGTTAAAAATTTTACCAAGACTTACAGATAGTGAGTCAATGAAAAATGTACTGCTTCAATACCAAAAATCTTTGAAAGCAGAATTTGGTGATTTGATTCAAAAAGATGCTGTTTCTTTGAAAAGTATTCCTGATGAAAACAACGAAGAAGAGGTTTCGGAAGAAGATTTAAAAAAAAGAGCAGATGATGTTCCTGTTGTTAGGATTGTTGATACTTTGCTCAAACACGCCATTTTGCAAGATGCTTCAGATATTCACATAGAACCTCAAGAAAATGAGCTTTTAGTAAGGTATAGAATAGATGGGCTATTGCATGATGCCATGGTTTTACCAAAAAATGTTTCTTCCTCTATAACTGCTAGAATAAAAGTCCTTTCTTCTCTAAAGTTGGACGAAAAAAGACTTCCTCAGGATGGTCGTTTCAAGATAGATATGAATGGAGAGAAAGTTTCTTTCCGTGTTTCTACTTTGCCTACATATTATGGAGAAAAGACTGTGATGAGGTTACTCAGAGAAACAGTTTCCGGCTTTACCTTAGAAGGACTTGGTTTTCATGGTGAAGGTTTAGATAAAATACATAAAGCAATAAAATCTACAGTAGGAATGATTTTAACTACTGGACCAACAGGATCTGGTAAAACAACAACTTTGTATACGATAATGGATATTTTGAATACTCCAGATGTAAATATTTCAACCATTGAAGATCCTATTGAATACCAAATGAAAAGAATTAATCAAACTCAAGTCAAACCAGAGATTAATTTTACTTTCGCTTCTGGACTTAGAACTTTGGTTAGGCAAGACCCAGATGTGATAATGGTGGGTGAGATTAGAGATAATGAAACAGCCTCTTTGGCTGTTAACGCTGCTCTTACCGGTCACGTTGTACTTTCTACTCTTCACACCAATTCAGCAGCAGGAGCCATACCCAGATTTGTTGATATGAAAGTAGAACCATTTCTACTTGTTTCCACAATAAATATAATAATAGCTCAAAGACTTATAAGAAAACTTTCTGACCAGAAAGAAAAATATCAATTAAATGAGGCAGAAATAAAAACTCTAGGTAAATCTATAAACCTGGATAAAGTTTTAAATGTTTTGAAAGAAGAGAAAATTATTGGGAAATCAGACAAATGGACAGATGTTAATTTTTGGAGGCCAAAGAAAAGTGTTCCTGCTGAAGAATGGTATCAAAGTAGGATCGGTATACACGAAGTTTTAAAAGTTTCTCCTGCAATTAAAGAAATAATTATCAGGAATGGAACTTCTGATGAAATTCAAAAACAGGCAGAAGAGGAGGGAATGCTTACTATGATAGAAGATGGAATATTTAAGGCTGTACAAGGAGTTACAACAATAGAAGAAGTATTAAGAGTTATCTCAGAATAATTTATGTCATTATTTCACTATAAAGTTATAGATGCAGAAGGTAAAACTATAGAAGAGTCAGGGGAATTTAAAGATAAGTTTGAGGTTTTTAATTTGATAAAAGATAAAGGATGGAAAGTTGTTTCTGTAAAAGAAGAAACAAAAAAGAAAATTTCTTTTTCAATGGATATACCTTTTCTTTCAGCTGTTAAGACACACGACAAGATAATTTTTGCTAGAAATCTTGGACAAATGGTTGATGCTGGACTTCCCATTACAAGAGGTCTTTCGATAATGGAAAGACAGGCAAAAAAGGGAGTACTAAAAAAGACTTTAACTGCTTTACAAGATTCATTAAGCAAAGGAAACACTCTTAGTGATTCTATGGCAGAGCATCCAAAAGTTTTTTCTAGTTTGTTTGTTTCAATGATAAAAGCCGGGGAAGAGTCTGGAAATATTTCTTTGGCTTTAAAAAATATAAGTAACCAAATGGAAAAATCTTATCTTCTAACAAAGAAGATAAGGGGAGCCATGATGTATCCAGCGGTTATATTTTCTCTCATGGCTGTTATCGGGGTTTTGATGATGGTTTATATGGTTCCAACTCTTACGGAAACATTTACTGGATTAGGAATAGATTTGCCATTATCTACTAGGATTATCATAATGATTAGTAATTTTTTGAAGGGCTACTTCTTGTTTGTTATTTTTGGAACAGTTGCGCTAATTGTAAGTCTTGTTTTGTGGTTTAGAACCATGAGTGGTAAGAGGGTTTTGGATACAATATCAATCAAATTTCCAGTAATAGGAGAAATGGTAAAGCAAATAAATGCTGCAAGAACAGCAAGAACCCTCTCGTCTCTTCTTTCTTCTGGTGTCGATATTGTTATTGCCATAGGGGTAACCAAAGAAGTTATACAAAATTCTTTCTATAAAGAAATTTTAGATGAAATAGAGAAGGCAATTCAAAAAGGGGAACAGATTTCAGAAATATTTTTAGCTCACGATAATCTTTATCCTCTTTTTGTGGGAGAAATGGTTTCTGTAGGAGAAGAAACAGGAAAAATAGGGGACATGCTTTTAGGTGTAGCAGAGTTTTATGAAGAAGAAGTTGATCAAAAAACAAAAGATCTTTCTTCTATTATAGAACCATTACTTATGATAGTTATAGGTGCAGCTGTGGGCGTTTTTGCTATTTCTATGTTGGCACCTACATATTCTTTGGCAGATGCTTTGTAATTAATTTTGTTTAATTGATGAAAAACAAAATAAAAAAACAAAAAGGGTTTACTCTGGTAGAACTAATTGTTGGTATAGCGGTTTTTTTGTTGATCATTGTTTCTGTCTACAATAGTTACATTTCTATAATGGAAGTAGTTGAAACAAGTAAAACAAAAATAATAGGCACGGACTTGGTCAATGAACAATTTGAAATAATAAGGAATCTTCCTTATTCGGATGTTGGTATTTCAGGAAGTATCCCGTCTGGAGTTTTGACACAAAATCAGACCCTAGTACGAGACGGGTATCAGTTTTCTGTTCTTACTACTGTTAGAAATATTGATGATCCTTTTGATGGGGTTTTAGGAGGAAGTCCAAATGATTTGTCTCCAGCAGACTACAAGCTTGTAGAGATAGAAATAAATTGTGCCTTATGTAAAAATTTTAAACCAGTAATTGTTACAGGACGAGTTGCTCCAAAAAATCTAGAGACATCTTCTAATAATGGAGCTTTGTTTATAAGAGTTTTTGATGCCTATGGCAACCCTGTTTCTGGAGCTGAAGTGGTGGTTGAAAATAATTCATTAGTGCCACCAATATCTATAACTGATGTTACTAATAATCAAGGTATGTTACAGCTTGTAGATGTTCCTCCTGGAGTAAATGCTTATGAAATAATAGTAACTAAATCTGGTTATTCAGAAGACAGAACTTATTCATCAGATGTTTCCAATCCAAATCCAACTAAGCCACATGCAACTGTGGTCGTCGGTCAGGTAACTCAGATAAGTTTTATCATAGACAGACTAAGTACTTTAAATATTTATTCAACAACAGATACCTGCAGTCCTATATCCTCTGTTGATTTTAGTGTAAAAGGTTCAAAGTTGGTTGGAACTTCTCCAGACATTTTAAAATTTAATGGAACAGCTATAACAAATGGATCTGGCTTATCATCTTTTAATAATTTGGAGTGGGATACATATTCTATAGAAAATATAGATACGAACTATGATTTGGTTGGTTATAACCCCATCTCTTCTGTTTTAATAGAACCAAATTCTTTATTTGACCTAAGGATGATATTGGCACCAAAAAATCCAAACACCCTTCTGGTTATTGTTAAAGATGGTGTTACAGGACTTCCTCTTTCTGAAACTTCAGTTAATATAACCAACGGCGTATTTGATCAAACAAAAATAACAGGTCAAGGTTTTTTAAATCAAACAGATTGGTCTGGAGGTTCTGGTCAAGCTACTTCTACTGACTTAAGTCGATATTTGGTTTCTGATGGAAATATTGAAGTAAGTAACCCGTCAGGAGATTTGAAACTAAAACAGATTTTTGGTGAGTATATAACTTCTGGTCAATTAACATCATCATCTTTTGATGTAGGTGGAGCAGGTAATTTTGGTGATTTGTATTGGAATCCAACAGGTCAACCTATAAACAATCCATCTGATCCAGAACCTGTTAGAGTTCAAATTGCAACAAATAATGACGGTGGTACATGGGATTTTATAGGACCAGATGGAACCTCGGCAACTTATTACGATGCAACTAATAAAAATCTGCACACATCTCATTCTGGTAATAGATACTTAAGATATAAAGTATTACTTTATAGCTCTTCTACAACAACTAGTCCAAATATTTCCGACTTATCTTTTACTTTTACCTCTTCTTGTACACCTCCTGGTCAAGTGAGTTTTTCTGGGTTGGCTTCTGGTTCTTATACTATGTCTGTTTCTAAACCTGGTTATGTTACTCAAGATATAAATTTGAATTTAAATGATGAATGGCAAAGTTATACTGTTACTTTAATACCTAATTAAGATGGAAAGCAAAATAAAAAAACAAAAAGGATTTACATTGGGAGAATTACTTATAAGTATTTTTATACTAAGTATTTTAACTATTACGGTCACTTCTTTTCAGAGAGATATTTTTATTTTAAACAGAACTACAGATAATAACTTGGCAGCTCAGTTAGAGGTTAGAAGAATCACTAAGGTTATGGTTTCTGAACTTAGAAAATCAAGTGTCTCTAGTGTTGGAGGTTATCCTATATCTGTGGCATCTACTTCAGAGATAGTTTTTTTTAGTGATATTACTAATGACGGTTTAAAAGAAAGAGTGAGGTATTTTTTAGATAATACAAAATTAAAAAAAGGAGTAGTTTCTCCAAGCGGTAATCCTTTGGTATATAATTTGGGGGGAGAGGTTATTACAACTTTGATTTCGGATGTTAAGGCTAGTTCTACTCAACCAATATTTCAATATTTTAATGAAAATTATATAGGAAATTCACCCCCTTTAAATTTTCCTGTCAATATTCCTGATATAAGACTTGTAAAGATTACTGTTATAATAGATAGAGACCCTAATTTACCCCCAGCAGAAATAATCGGTACTTCTCAGGTTAATTTAAGAAATTTAAAAGATAATTTGTAATGATAAAAAATTATAAACTAAAAAATAAAGGTAGTTTTTTAATTCAAGCTTTTATATTTGGCACAATTTCAATAATCATGATAGGTGCTCTTATTAGTTGGGCATCTGTTAGTATAAAAGCATCTAGGCTTGCCTCTCAAAGAGAACAGGCTCTGCAGATTGCAGAAGCAGGTATTGATTATTATAGGTGGCATTTGGCTCACGCTCCAAGTGATTATACAGACGGTACTGGATTACCTGGGCCTTATATACATGATTTTTTTGATAAAAATGGTTTAAAGATAGGTCAATACGAGTTAGAAATTACTCCACCAGCAGAAGGTTTTACAAATGTTGTTATAAAATCTACAGGAAGATTGGATTTAGACCCAACCATCTATAGATCTATAGAGGTTGAAATGGCCATCCCTTCACTTGCTAAATACGCTGTGGTTGCGAATGATTATATGAGATTTGGAGAAGGAACAGAAGTTTATGGGCAAATTCATTCCAATGGAGGTATTCGTTTTGACGGCATTGCTTATAATTTAGTTACAAGTAGTAGGGAAACAGCGGATGACCCTGATCATACTGGTGGAGTAGAATTTGCTGTTCATACTCACGTCAATCCTCCTCCAGGTAGTGGTGTTAATAATAACTTTAGATCTGCCGAAGCACCTCCTAATTCTGTTCCAAACAGACCGGATGTATTTGTTGCGGGAAGAGTATTTCCAGTTCCAGCTGTAGATTTTGTTGGGTTAACTACAGATTTATCTCAGATGAAAAGTAGCGCTCAATCAAACGGTAGGTATATTTCCAGTTCTGGTTCTTTGGGTTATAGAATTGTGTTGAAAACCAATGATACTTTTGATTTATATAGAGTAACCAGACTGGAAAATGTATCAGGATCTTGTACTAGTTCTCAGGATGATTGGGGAGTTTGGAGTATAAGAAGTAATGGCCAGACTTTTATTGCTAATTATGCTTTTCCGACAAACGGAATAATTTTTGTTGAAGATGATGTTTGGGTGGATGGTCAAATACAAACTGCTAGGTTAACAATAGCCGCAGGAAGATTTCCTGATAGTGTAAATAATAGACCAGCCATTATTGTTAACAATGATTTGCTTTATACTTATTATGATGGTAGAGATGTTTTGTCTTTAATAGCTCAAGGAAATGTAAATGTCGGTCTTAGAAGTGAGAATGATTTAAGAATTGATGCTGCCCTTGTTTCTCAAAATGGTAGAGTAGGGCGTCATTATTATGGTTCTGCTTGCGGAACAGGTTATGTTAGAGATAACCTAACTCTTTTTGGTATGATCGCAAGTAACGAAAGGTATGGTTTTGCTTATACAGATGGAACAGGTTATGACGTAAGAGAGATTATATATGATGCAAATCTTTTGTATGGTCCACCTCCAAGTTTTCCTTTGACTTCGGATCAGTATGAGATACTTTCCTGGGAAGAAGTCCGCTAGTAGAAAAACCTTCAAATTTGGCGAACTTCTTTGTCGGACTTCAGAAAATAATTTTCACAGTATTTTTATACAGCTCAAATTATTTTCCTCGTCCTTCGCGAATTTCATCTAAATTTGAAGGTTTTTGTTTTCATTTGGATTGACATACTTGGGATTTTAACTATCCTGTTTGTAGGAGGATCTTTTATGCGGACACTAATCATTTTAGTGTTTTTGGTGTCTTTTGGATTTGTTGCTGGTGCAAAGATGTTTTTATCCGAATGGGTAGCCTCTATGTTGTATCCTATAATAATGAGCCTTTGTTTTATTGCACAGATGCAGGCCATATTGTTTTTTTCAGATGAAAGCATTGAGCATATTATAAGAGGATTTAAACTGATAATGTATTGTTCTTGTATTGCGCTTGGTTACGGTTTGATGAGTTTAATAATACATATTGCAAAGCAGAGCTGAGGCTCTGCTTTTTCTTTTATACTTTGGTATAATTGACGGGTATGAAGAAAAAAACTAAAAATTTGATAGTTGGTAACTGGAAAATGAACCCAGAAGCAGTTTCTGAGGCAAAAAAGACAGCTGGTGCTATAAAAAGAGGTTTATTAAATATTAAGAAGACAGAAGTTGTTATTTGTCCTCCTTTTGTATATTTAGATTCTCTGAAAAGTTTCTCTGGTAAAAAAACTAGTTTAGGTACACAAGACATTTTCCAGGAAAACTCAGGATCATTTACCGGCCAAATTTCTCCAAATCAAGCTAAACAATTTGGTGTTGTTTATTCTATTGTTGGACACTCAGAGAAAAGAAAACTAGGGGATACAGATGAAATAGTAAACAAAAAAGTTATAAATGCTTTAAATTCCGGTCTAAAAGTTATTATTTGTATTGGTGAGGAAAAAAGAGATCATTCTGGTGAGTATCTTTCTTTTATAAAAAAACAAATTCTTTTGGCGCTAAAAGATGTTTCAAAGAAAGACATAGAAAATATAGTTATTGCTTATGAACCTATATGGGCTATTGGAGTCAAAGAACCAATGAATACTTCCGAAATTCATGAAATGTCTATTTTTGTGAGAAAAATATTAAGGGAAATATATGGCATACTAGGGGACGATATAAAGATTTTATATGGAGGTTCTGTTTTCTTAGAAAATGCAAAATCAATTATGGTAGATGGTTTTGTTCATGGACTTTTGATAGGTAGAGAAAGTTTAAATGCTAAAAATTTCGTAGAACTGATTAAAGATATAGATAAAATATAAATATGATCAAATATATAGATGAGGAAAAAGATTTGGATGGAAAAATAGTTTTATTAAGACTCGATTTAAATGTTCCTGTAATAAACGGAGAGGTCACAGATACTTATAGACTAGATAAAGTTATAGATACTGTAGATTTTCTAAGAGAGAAAAAAGCTAAAACCATCATAATTTCTCATTGTGAAGGAGAGGATTCAAAAACTTTGGTGCCCATGTGGCAATATCTAAATGGTTTTTTCCCGCTAGATTTTTCTCCGACTTTTTTTACAACAGAATCTATTACTAAAATTACAAAAATGGAAAATGGTTCTGTTTTGCTTTTTGAAAACTTAAGGATAAACGAAGGTGAGAAAGGTAATGATATTGAGTTTGCTAAAAAACTTTCTCAAATGGCAGATATTTATGTAAACGACGCTTTTGCTGTGAGTCACAGGAAACATGCTTCAATTGTTTCAGTTCCAGAATTTCTTCCTCATTTTGGCGGACCTCTTTTGAGAGCGGAGATAGAAAATATTTCAAAAGCTTTCAGTCCCAAAAAACCTTTTGTTTTTATTTTGGGCGGAGCAAAGTTTGATACAAAACTTCCTTTAATAGAAAAATATTTAGATAGGGCAGATACAGTTTTTGTTTGTGGAGCTTTGGCACACAATGTTTACAAAGAAAAAGGCTTTGAAGTTGGTAAATCATTAGTGTCAGAAGGAGACTTTAAAATTAAAGAAAAATTACAAAATCCAAAACTTGTTTTACCGGTAGATGTAACATCTGTAAAAATGAATGGAGATGTGTCTTTCAAAAAACCAGAAGAAGTAGAAAAAGATGAGGTGATTGTAGACGCTGGACCAGAAACAATAAAACAATTGAAAGAAATTTTAAAAGATGCACAAACGGTGGTTTGGAATGGACCATTAGGAAATTATGAAATTGGTTTTGGTGACAAGACAGAACAACTAGCAGAGGTTATGTCACAAATTTCTGCTGATACTATTGTTGGTGGGGGAGATACTATAGCTTCAATAAATAAATTAGGACTTTCTGATAAATTTACTTTTGTTTCAACTGGTGGTGGGGCAATGCTGGACTTTTTGGTTAACGAAACTTTACCAGGCATAGAGGCTTTGGAGAGATAGATTACAACAAAATTTAGTTTTTTCATCGTCCTCGATTTTTATAAAACAAAGCGCTCGTCACTGGCCTCTTGCCAAACTCGCTACGCTCAAACAGTGTCTCCGGCTGGCGCTCCTCGCTTTTGTTTTAGCTAAAAATCTGCGAATGATTCAAAACTAAATTTTGTTTAAAAATTTTCAATAATTTTATTTTTATTATTTTCAAAATCCATTTTGTCACCAGAAACTTTTGAGTTAGGGAATACCCAGATGTGAGCATGCTCTACTTCATCCCCAACAATTTTTGAAAGTATCCAATCTGTATCGAAAGCTTTCATTTGAGCCTTAGCTATTTTTCTTGCAACCTCAAAATACTCTCCAACATTTTCTACATCCCAAACCCATCTATAGTGTTTCTTTGGTATTACTTGGATATGTCCAGGGGACTGCGGATGAATATCTAAAAAAGCTAAAAAATTTTCATCCTCGTAAACTTTATAAGAAGGGATTTCACCTGCTACTATTTTACAAAATATGCAATCTTTCATATTAAGTATTTTAGCACTTCTGTTTGTGATAAACTATACTCTATGAAAAATTATGTGCTTCGTGATCAAATACCAGAAAAAATCAGAAAAGAATTAAAGGCATATAATCCATTAGTTCAAGAACTTTTATATTTCAGAGGAATTGAAAATGTAGATGAGGCGGAACGATTTTTAAATCCTAATTATGAAACTCATATACATGATCCATACATTTTGAAAGATATGGATAAAGCGGTAGAAAGAATTGTTTCAGCAATTCTAAAAGAAGAATTGATTGCTATCTATAGTGACTATGATGCGGATGGTATTCCAGGAGCGGTTGTCTTAAATGATTTTTTTAAAAAAATAAATTACAAAAATGTAATCACATACATACCACTTAGAAACGAAGAAGGTTTTGGTTTAAATCATGATGCTATTGATAATATAATCTCGCAAGGAGCAAAACTATTAATAACTATTGATTGTGGAGTTTCTGATTTAGATGAGGTTTCACATGCATCAAAAGGTGGGTTAGATGTAATAATCACTGATCATCATCTTCCAAAAGATAAGTTGCCAGAGGCTTTTGCTGTTATAAACCCAAAAAGAGAAGATTGCGAGTATCCAGAAAAGATGCTTTGCGGTTCAGGTGTTGTTTTCAAACTAGTTCAAGCTTTAGTGAAACATCCAAAAATAAACTGGAAGGATGGTCATGAAAAATGGATGCTGGATATGGTTGGTTTGGCTACACTTTCTGATATGGTGCCACTTTTGGGCGAGAACAGGGTATTGGCACACTATGGTTTAAAAGTTTTTCAAAAATCCCCGCGCCCTGGATTAAGAAAACTTTTATCTCTGATAAAAGTTAATCAAAATAATCTAACAGAAGATGATATTGCTTTCATGGTTACTCCAAGAATAAATGCCGCATCAAGGATGGGTGTACCAATGGATGCTTTTAAGCTTTTATCAACTGATGATGAAGTAGAAGCAGATTTTTTTGCGAAACATTTAGATGGAAAAAATAATGAAAGGAAAGGTCTGGTTGCTAGTATGATAAAAGAGATAAAAAAGAAAATTGAAAAAAGAGATTATGAGATGAAACAAGTTTTAGTTTTAGGAAATCCAGAATGGAAACCATCTCTTTTGGGACTTGTTGCAAACAGTTTCTCAGATGAACACGGAAGGCCAGTTTTTCTTTGGGGAAGAGAAGGCGTAAACGGAGATTCTGTCATAAAAGGATCTTGTCGTTCTAATGGAAACTTAAACATAGTATCTCTTATGGAAAAAACTAAAGATATTTTTTTGGAGTATGGTGGTCATAGTGGAGCGGGTGGTTTCTCTGTTTCTGTAGATAACATTCATCATCTAGAAGAAAAATTAAATAATGCATTTTTAAAATTACAAAATGAAATTGTTTCAGAAAAAATTTTAATTGATAAAAAAATTTCAATCGACGATGTAAATTGGGAAACATATAAACATATAGAAAAATTTTCTCCGTTTGGTTTTGAAAATCCAAAGCCACAGTTTTTAATAGAAGGTGTAGAGGTTAAAGAAGTCAAAATTTTCGGTAAAGAAAAAAACCATTTAGAATTAATTTTTCAAAACAGCAAAGGTCAAAAAGTTTCATCAATAATGTTTTTTTATGTTCCAGAAAAGTTTGCAATAAAACTAGAAAAAGGTGTTAGTGTAAATATTGTGGTTACTATGGAAAAATCAGTCTTTAAGAGTTACCCAGAGCTCCGTCTTAGAATAGTAGATATTTTTAATTAAACATTTTGGTATACTTATTTTATGGAAAAGACAAGCAAAGTAGTTATATTTACAGACGGATCGTCTAGAGGCAATCCTGGTCCAGGAGGTTTTGGGGCTATAATTTCTGGAGATGATTATGTTCAAGAGATTGGCGGTAGAGAAGAAAAAACAACAAACAATAGAATGGAACTTTTGGCTGTTATAACTGCACTCGAAGCATTACCAAGAGACAAAAATTTGGAAGTAAACACTGATTCCGCTTATGTTCTTTCTGGAAGTACTCGTTGGGTTTATGGGTGGAAGAAAAATGGTTGGAAGACCTCTAGCAAGGAGCCAGTTTTAAATCAGGATCTTTGGGAAAAACTTTTGCCATTTTTGGAAAAGAAAAATATAAAATGGAATTTACTGCCAGGGCATTCTGGTATAGTGGGTAACGAAAGGTGTGATGTTATAGCAACTTCTTTTGCAGACAATAAACCGGTCGATTTGTATTATGGTAAAAAAGAAAACTATAAAATTGATCTTGAGGTGGGAATACCAAAAGAAAAAGAAAAACCAAAAAATAAAAATAAAGCATATTCATATGTAAGTATGATAAATGGAAATGTTTTAGTTCATAAAACATGGGAAGAATGTAAAAGGAGAGTTTCTGGGGTAAAGAATGCACGATTTAAAAAAGCAATGACAGCAAGTGAAGAGGAAGAAATAATAAAAGAATTTCATAATCTCTAATGATTACTTTTATAACAAGTTTTATAGTCGGGGTCTGGTTTGGTTCATATATTTATTTAGGAGCAAGTTTCATACTTGCTCTTTTTGTTTTTATTTTTTTGCTTCTGTTTTTTTATTTTAAAACCGAAGCAGATCAAAAGAGGATAATTTTATACTCAATTTTGTTTTTAGTATTTTTTTGTCTTGGAACTTTGAGAGTTTATTTTTCTGAAATTTATAAAGACTCACAACTTGCTCAATTTGAAGAAGTAGAAGTGCGAGCAGAGGGGGTAGTGGTAGATGAGCCAGATGTTCGTGAAAATAGCACAAGACTAACCGTAAAACTTAAAACTATTTTTGATGGTGTTTCTACTACAACTGTTTCTGAAAAAATAATTGCAATAGTTTCTGTTTATCCAGAATATAAATATGGCGACGAATTATCTTTAAATATAAAACTTAAAGAGGCAGAAGATTTTGAAGGAAACGAAGGAAGAATTTTTAATTATGTTGGATATTTGCGAAGTAAAGGAATTTTTTACACGGCTCCATTCTCACAAGTAGAACTTGTTTCGTCTGGTAACGGTAATTTTGTAAAAAGAAAACTTTTTGATTTGAAAAATTCTTTCACTTTTTCTTTGGAGAAAGTTATTCCTGAGCCAGAGAGCTCACTTCTCTCTGGAATACTTTTAGGAACAAAAAGATCTTTAGGACAAGACTTACTGGATAAATTTAATAGAGTAGGAGTTTCCCATATCGTTGTTCTTTCTGGCTACAACATAGCTGTGGTTGGAAAAAGTATTATTTCTTCACTTCATTTTTTACCAAAAAATATTTCTTTTTTTTCTGGAGTTTTTGGAATAATTTTATTTGTTATTTTATCTGGAGCCAGTACTTCTGCTGTCAGAGCAGGAACAATGATTGTACTCGTCTTGCTGCTGGACAAGTTCAATAGAGAACACCAGGCTTTCAAGGTGCTGTTACTTACAGTTTTTGCTATGGTTTTGGTAAACCCTTTGCTTTTAGCTTTTGATCCAGGTTTCAAACTCTCTGTCTTGGCAACTGCTGGACTTATTTTTCTCTCGCCGATTTTGTCTCAGAAATTTTCTTTTATAACAGAAAAATGGGGATTAAGAGAAATTGTTTCCTCTACCATCTCTGCTCAGGTTTTTGTTCTACCTTACATTCTTTATTCCATAGGAACACTTTCTTTTGTTTCTCTTCCAGCAAACCTTTTGATTTTGGCTTTTATTCCTCTGACTATGTTTTTAGGTTTTATTACTGGTATTTTAGGATTTGTTTCTACTTACATTGCCTTTGTTCCAGGAGTCTTCACTTTCTTACTTTTGAAATACCAACTTTTCATAGTTAACCTGTCTGACAAAATTCCTTTTGGTTCAATTACTATTCCAGCATTTTCTCCAATCCTAGTTTTTATAATGTATGGAATAATCTTCTGGTGGATTTATAGGTTAAGTAAAACATAAAAGAAAATAAAAGCCGCAGCCTGTTTCGTTCAGGCTGCGGCGGGTTTGTTTGTTTTACTCCTATTTCTCAAATTTATACACAATATCTTTTCCATCAAAAGGATCGTTTTTTAGTGCGTAACCTTTTTGTTGTAGTTGCTCCAGGTTCGCAATCAAGGTTTGTAGTTCAATGATTGCTGATGTTATTGCCGGAGGATTAACTAATTGACCCGTCTCGTTTTCCCTTAATAAGTGAGAGAACGATAGGTGGACAATATTTTTTTCAATCACAGGCATGAGAACATCCTTTCTAAAGATAAATGTACTTTATTTTCTAACAAAGTCAAATAAAACTTCACTACGATATATCGTAGTGAAGTTTATCTAATCAACAAACTTTAACTTCTGTAATTTTTACTACAATATATTGTAGTAAAAATTACTGCGCATTCTTGAAGTTTTCTTCTATTTTTTCCCAATTTAGGTTCACAAAAAAGTCTTCAATATATTGTTTCTTTCCACTTGGCTGATAGTCATAAACAAAAGAATGTTCCCACATATCAAGTCCGAGTATAAGAGCGCAGTCTTGGAGTTGCCCCAAGTGTTGCTCATCTACCCAAGCATTTAGAAGTCTTTTATCTTTCCTGTCCCAGTAAAGCATTGCCCAGCCCACACCGCGAGTTCCTGCGATTGCTTTGAAAGATCCGAGCCATCCATCAAATGAACCAAAATCTTTTTCTATTTGTTTTTTCAATTCACCCTCCGAAATATTTGACGCTCCACCAGATAGGGAATCAAAATAAACTTCATGGTTTCTCATTCCGTTGTATTCAAAACCAAATCTTCTTTGGACTTCAGCTAAGGCATAAGCGTTTTTTTCCGAGTCTTGTTTTAATTCTTCTATTTTTTCCAATATTAGATTTGAATGTTTTACATATCCAGCATAAAGTTTTAAATGTTCTTCAATGGATTTTTGAGAAAATCCTTTCAATTCTCCTATATCAAACTTTTTTTCTTCAAATTTTTGCATATCTTTTAAAATTAAATAATAATCTTTCTGTTTTAAATATAAAATTGTTTATATACTATAACATATGAGTCAGTTTCTATCTCGGCTAAAAACTAATTTGAAATGGTATTTTCTAGCTTTTTTGGTGTTTTTAAGTATTCTACTTTGGCTTGCGGTTTTAGGTCAAAATAAACAACGGCTTTTAACAGTCGTTTTTTTAAATGTAGAACAAGGGGATGCTATTTTCATGGAATCTCCAACAGGGATACAGCTTTTAATTGACGCCGGTCCAAATAGATTTGTTGCAAGAGAAATTTCAAAAGTAATGCCTTGGTATGATAGAACGTTGGATGCGGTTATTGTTACTCATCCGGACAAGGATCATTTTGAAGGTTTTATTTCACTTTTAGGAAAGTATAAAACAAAAGTTTTTATAGAGTCTGGTGTTACAGCAGACAATCAAAATTATAATTTTTTAAAAGAAAAAGTTTTACAGAAAAACATTCCAATTGTTGTAGCTAGAAGAGGACAAATAATAGATATAGGCGGGGGAGCATATATAGAAATACTTTTCCCAGATAGAGATGTTTCTGGACTTGGTATAAACGATGCTTCTATAGTAGCAAAACTTGTTTATGGAGAAACTTCTGTAATGCTAACTGGGGATTCACCTAAAAGTATAGAAAGTTATCTTGTCTCTGTTTATGGAGAAAGGTTGGACAGTGATATTTTGAAAGCGGGACATCATGGATCCAAAACAAGTTCTGGAGAAGATTTTGTTTCTGTTGTTTCTCCTGATTACACTATTATTTCCGCCGAAAAAGACAGTCGTTATGGACATCCCCACCAGGAAGTTTTGGATGTTTTAGAAAAAGAAAAATCACAAGTCTTGGGAACTTATGATCTTGGCACTATTACTTTTATATCAGATGGAGAAAACTTTGTTTGGAAAAAATAACCCTGTAGTGAATTTTGGCATAGGTTTTAACGCTCCGAAGGAGCAATGACAAAATCTACTACGGGGTTAGATTATTCCAGCTTTCTTTAGTGTGTTGTAAGCTCCGTTTTTTTGAATCGTCTTTATTGCTTTTGTGGAAAGTTCAAGTGAGATAGATTTATTTAGTTCAGGAATAAAAACTTTCTTCTTCTGAAGATTTGCGTATTTTCTCTTCATTCCTGTAGGGTTAAATTGAGTGGCACGAGTTCTGTTTGAATAGCCACCTCCTACTTTTGAACCTTTATTTGTTACTGGACATGTTTTTGCCATAGTGTTAAGTATGTTAACATAAGTCTTAGAAAAAGCAAATAAAAAGAGAAAATAAAAAGTTTTTTCTCGGTACTGTATTTTTGGAGCACGCATAAATTTCTGCTGAAATTTTGCTCGGTCTCGCGCCGTCGCGCTTGCGAAGTCTCCAAAAACACAGTGCCTCAACAAACTTTTTATCCTAAACAAATGAACATAGAATTTATATTTCAAATAGCAATACTTATATTTTCTGTCATAATCCATGAAGTAGCTCATGGCTATGCTGCATATCTACAAGGGGATAATACAGCCAAGTTTCAAGGTCGACTTTCTTTAAATCCTTTAGTTCACCTAGACCTTTTTGGTTCAATTATCCTTCCTGCTATTTCTTATATTTTTGGTGGTTTTATTATAGGTTGGGCAAAACCTGTGCCGTTTAACCCTTATAATTTAAGAAACCAAAGGTGGGGAGAGGCTATTGTGGCCGCTGCTGGACCTCTTTCAAATATAACTCTAGCTTTATTTTTTGGACTACTCTTGCGTTTTGGGGTTTTGGCTTCTTTGGGAAGCGGGTTTGTTTTTATAGGGACTATTATTGTATTTATAAACTTAATATTGGCTATATTTAACTCACTACCCATCCCTCCTTTGGACGGATCAAAGATTTTATTCTCTTTTTTACCTTATAGCCTGGTAGGAATAAGGAATTTCTTGGAAAATAACGGTATTTTTGTCTTGCTATTCTTTGTTTTCTTTTTGTGGAGGTTTATGGTTCCAGTAGTATATTTTTTCTTTTCTTTAATAACTGGAATAGGCCTATAAATAAGGTTTTTTTGAATATTTAACTATTTTCATTTGTTTTAATAAGGGTAAATTCACTACGGGGTTGCACCCAGTAGTGAATTTGCTTCACAAATCTACTACGGGGTTGCATTTTTTTTGGAAACGTATTAGAGTATTACGCACATGTCAACAATCAATCAGTTAATAAAAAGAAAGAGAAGTAAAACAAAAGCAAAGCCTCGCTCTGTGGCTTTGACTCGTGGTTTCAATAGTATAAAAAACAGGCCGGTTTATTATCCTTCTCCTTTTAAAAGAGGTGTTTGTACAAAAGTTACAACAAAAACTCCAAAGAAACCTAACTCAGCTATTAGAAAGATTGCCAGAGTAAGACTAAACAATGGTTACGAAGTAACTGCTTATATTCCAGGTATGGGACACGCTTTGCAAGAGCACTCAGTGGTTATGCTTAGAGGAGGAAAGGTAAGAGATGTTGGTCTAAGATACTCTGTGGTAAGAGGAGTACTCGATGCAACTGGAGTAGACAAGAGAAGAAAAGGAAGAAGTCAGTATGGTACAAAGAAACCTAAAGAAGGTGGTAAATAATTGATATATGAGAAGAAAAGTTACAAATAGAAATATAGTAAAGCCAGATTTTAAATATAACTCAGAAAAAGTTTCTAAGTTTATTAACTATGTAATGTTAAGAGGACAAAAGGAGACTGCTAGAGGAATAGTTTACAAAGCTTTTGATAAAGTAAAAGAAAAAGCAAAAGTAGAAGATGCTATGGAAGTTTTTGATACAGCACTTAAAAATACAGGTCCTGTTATGGAAGTTAGATCTAGAAGAGTAGGAGGTGCAAACTACCAGATCCCCAGGGAAGTAAGACCAGAAAGAAGAAACTATCTTTCTATGAAATGGATAGTAGATGCTGCTAGAGCAAGAAAAGGTGTAGAAATGGCAGAAAAACTAGCTGAAGAAATAATTTTAGCTTCAAAAAATGAAGGTGAAGCTGTAAAGAAGAGAGAAAATACTCACAAGATGGCGGAAGCTAATAAGGCCTTTGCTCACTTAGCTTGGTAAATTTAGCCTATTTTTGATTGATTTCTTTGTTGCTCGCTTGCGCTTGCTCCATGCGCAGTATTTTTCATACAGCTTGGTCGCAACGCGCGCTCGCGCTTTGAACTCAAATAAAAACAAACGAAATTAAAATAGAAAAAGGACTGGGTGACCAGTCCTTTTTGTTACAAAAGAGAGTTATTGTCTAAGATTCTAATAAAAACATTTGCTGTTTTCTTCCCGATACCAGGAAGTTTGTGGAGTTTTTCTCCGTTCTCCAAAAATTTTATAAGATCTTCTACTGTGACAATTCCTCTGCACTGACTGCAAAGAGAAAATGGTCTAATATTTCCATTTTTTGGAGAAACTACTGCTCTCATTCTCCCGGCTACATTTTTATTGCCGGTTTCTGAAAGTATTCTTTCTAATGTAAAAAAATCGGGAAGTACTAAATGGCCATACTCTCCCAAAGCTTTTTCTTTGTCTGTCATTATCTGCCTCCAGATTTAAGGTTACTTATATTTGACTTGTAGTCAACTGTGTCGTAGAAAGATTATTGCTACAAAAGACTTTTTGGTATATAGTGTGGGGTATTCGGAACAAATCTTTTTGAACTGAATTTTTATTCAATTTATTTTTGTTTGCTTAATTTTATGAACAGAGATTATTCATTAGATAAGGTGCGCAACTTCGGTATCATTGCTCATATTGATGCCGGTAAAACAACTACATCAGAAAGAGTTCTTTTCTATACAGGAATGACTCATAAGATAGGTGAAGTTCACGAAGGTGAGACTGTAACAGACTGGATGGAACAGGAAAGAGAAAGAGGTATCACTATTACAGCCGCTGCCATTACTTGTTTTTGGAACCCTACATACAAAGAAAAAGGTGCCAAGCCAGAATACAGATTCAATGTTATTGATACTCCAGGACACATTGACTTTACAGCTGAAGTGAAAAGATCTCTAAGGGTATTAGACGGTGCTGTTGTGGTTTTTGATGGTGTGGCAGGAGTAGAACCACAATCAGAAACAAACTGGAGATATGCTGATGACGGAAACGTGCCAAGAATCTGTTTCATAAACAAGCTAGATAGAACAGGCGCATCTTTTGAAAGATCATACCAATCTATTTTAGACCGTTTGAATAAAAATGCAGTTAGAATCCAAATTCCTATTGGTTTGGAAGATAAATTTGAGGGAGTTATAGACCTTATGAGAATGAAAGCCTTCTATTTTGAAGGGAATATGGGAATGAACATTGTTGAAAAAGAAATTCCTGCAGAATATTTGGATGAAGCAAATAAATACAGAGCAGAGCTTATTGAAAAAATTGTAGAACAAGATGATGCTCTTATGACTGACTATTTAGATGGTAAAGAACCTGATCTTGAAACTCTAAAAGCAACACTAAGAAAAGCTACTTTAGCTGTAAAACTAGTACCTGTTTTGACAGGATCAGCTCTAAAAAATAAAGGAGTTCAGCTTGTTTTGGATGCTGTTGTCGATTATCTTCCGTCTCCGTTAGATATTCCACCAGTTCATGGTATTGATCCTAAGACAGGAGAAGAAACAAATAGGAAAGCGGGAGATAATGAGCCTTTTTCAGCTTTGGCTTTCAAACTTCAAAACGATCCTTTTGTGGGTCAACTGACATTCTTCAGAGTTTATTCTGGAACAATAGAGGCGGGTACTTATGTTTACAACTCAACTACAGGTGAAAAAGAAAGACTTGGACGTATTGTAAGACTCCAAGCTGATAAAAGAGAAGAAGTAAAAAAAGTTTTTGCTGGAGAAATTGCGGCTGCTGTTGGACTTAAGTCAGCAAAAACATCTCACACACTTTGTGACGAAAACAATCCTATTATTCTAGACCCAATTAAATTCGTCGAGCCAGTGGTTTCTCTTAGAATTGAACCAAAAACAAAAGCAGATCAGGAAAAAATGGGCATGGCTTTGAAAAAATTATCTGATGAAGATCCAACCTTTAAAATCTTTTCTGATACTGAAACAGGAGAGACTATTATTTCTGGTATGGGAGAGCTTCATTTGGAAATCATGATAGATAGAATGAAAAGAGAATTTTCTGTTGAAGCAAATGTCGGTAAACCTCAGGTGGCTTATAGAGAAACAATATTAGGCACAGCTGAAGCAGAAAACAAATACATCAAACAAACTGGAGGTAAAGGTCAGTATGGTCACGTAAAAATTACACTAAAACCTATGGAACCTTTGGTTGAAGGTGATAAGGTTCCTAAAAATGTTAAAAGATATGATGATTTTGAATTCATTGATTCTATTAAAGGAGGAGTTATTCCACAAGAATTTATCCCGGCAGTAGAAAAGGGTGTAAAAGAAGCCATGGAGAGAGGAATTGTGGCTGGGTATAAAATGGTAAATGTTTCTTGCGAACTTACTTTTGGATCTTATCACGACGTTGACTCATCTGAAATCGCTTACAAGATTGCCGCTTCTCAAGCTTTTCAAGATGCAGCCAAAAGAGCAAGACCGGTTATACTTGAACCTATTATGAAAGTGGAGGCTACTGTCCCAGAGCAATTCATGGGAGATGTTACAGGTTCGCTTTCGGGTAAAAGAGGTCAAATAGAAGGTATGGAAGAGAGGGGAATACTAAGAGTTGTCCATGCAAAAGTTCCTCTTTCAGAAATGTTTGGTTATACAACAGACATTCGTTCTATGACACAAGGTAGAGGATCTGCGATGATGGAGTTTGATCATTACGAAGTGGTTCCACCAAATATTGAAAAGCAAATTATAGAATCTAGGAAATAAAAATATTTTATAACTAACAAAATAAAAAATCTCCACAAAAAGTGGAGATTTTTATTGCTTAAGTTTATTAAAGCAGATATTATATTAAGTATGGGAAGATTCTATAACGGTATGGACCAGGTAAAAAAAGAAGGATTTAATCCTATCGATAGTTCTACTTTGCCCGAAAATTTAGAAAATAATTCTGGTGATCAGCTACAACCAGAAGAAACTTTTTTAGGAAGTGTGAGGTTTAAAAATCCTTCTGAACTTTCTCCAGAACCAGAAGAAGAAAAAGATTTAAAACCATTTAATCCTGATAAAGTTCAACAGATTGAAATACCAAATGAAAATCAATTTGACAAAAAAGTTGTTAGTAATCTACTTCATTATATAGAAGGTTTAAATAGGAGAGATGAAACAAGACTTTTTCTTTTTGATGTTTCCATGGTTTCTTCTTATGAAGAGCTGAAAGAAAAAATTGATAGTGCATCTGAAAATAATATTATTTCCGATGAAGAGAAAAAAGAAATATACAAAATTATAGGACAAGAATATATAAATAATAAAGAAACAGGATCAGATCTGAAACCAGGAGATAAAGTAACATTTTTTGGTGGAAGCAATGTTTATACTGTTAAAAATTTACAAAGAACAGATAATGATATTTTTGTTTTAGTAGAAGAAATGAAAGTGCCTTTAAGTATTAAGGCTATCCATAAAGTTCCTGAAGATAAAAGGGAATTTAATATAAATACAGATGCTGGTCAGTATCCTGCTGTAAAATTGGAAGAGGAAGAAAAAGACGCCGAGAATCAATTTGATGGAGATAAATTGCAACAATTTGAAATACCTAATCCTGATGAAGAAACTAAGGAATCAAAAAGAGAATTTGATCCATGGAAACATGCAGGGGAGTATATGGTTCCAGAAATAAAAGAAAGAGAAGGTAAAAGTTTAAAGGATGTAAGGAATAATATTTTAGATTATTTAGATTCCAATGTCTCAAGAGAAGGATTTAATAAAGCTTTTCATAATGGAATAGAGTGGGCAGAATCAATTGCAGAAATAAAAAGAGAAATAGATAGTGCATTGAAATATGGTGTTATTAATCCAGAACAAAAAGACCTCCTCTATCATTTGGCTGGGCTGACAGAAAATGAACAATTTAATAAATTATCTCAATTTAAAATACCTGTTTTATCAGAAGAAGATACTAAAGAATCTGTAAGGGGTTTTGATAAAGATGAAACACTAGAATCAAGAAGACCTTTTGAAGACCAAGATATAGTGGAAGGTAAAAGGGAGTTTGATCCAATGAGTCATAGGATTGAATATCCTGCTGTAAAATTGGAAGAGGAAGAAAAAGACGCCGAGAATCAATTTGATGGAGATAAATTGCAACAATTTGAAATACCTACACAAAAAGATATAAGCGAGGGTCCTAAAGACAATTCTTTTGTAGAAGAAGAAACTTTTGAACAGATGTATGAGAGGGCAAAAAATAAAGCTGAAGAAGAAGAAAAAACATCTAACCAAATTTCATTAAATAATCTAAGAGACTCTGTTTCTGGTGAGAGAAAAATAAATGAAGAACCAAGATCTGATTATAATCTTGAAATTTTTGTTCCCGGTATAAATAGGGCACCATATAAAGTAGGTGATGAGGTATCTGTTATAAGAACAAGTGGTCAAATGGATTCAGGGTGGAATATAGCCGATATAAGAGAAGGAAAAGTTTACTTAATAAAAGAACATGAATCTGGTCAGTTGATGAGGAAAAAGGTTACAGCTAAAGACTTTATAAAAGAACAAATTTTAGCAAATAAAAATAATATAGATGCTAATGAATTTAACGATTTTGTAGATAATGATATTGCAAGAGAAGCCGGTCTAAATGATGAAGAAATTGCGTATATAAAAAGAGGAACTAAGTCTGGCGGTCTTCTAACAATGTCCTGGCAAGAAATACAAAAATTTAATCGACTATATGATAAATATTATGATTTTAAACAAAAAGTGGAAAATGAAAAACCCCTACCTCCTCCACCAGCTCCAGAAAATGCAAAAGGTATAGAAGTTGATAATTTTGAAGAGTTATTTGCTAAAGCAGAAGAGATTGATAAAAACCTAGAAAAGGCTAGAGAGGAATACGCTTCTGCTTATATAAATTTCAAAAATGAACACAGATCCAAGAAAAATAAATTTGCAAAAGTGATGGCCGATTTGGGCATGGATAAACAAATGCCAAATTCTGATCAAAGACCTGAAGAATTGAAAGAACTTGAAAGAGCATACATAGAAGCACAGAAAGAAAAATCCAGATACCTTTTTAAAGAATCCGTAAAAAAAGAAAAAGTTGTTGGACTCAACACAATAACAGCTAAAGTAGAAGAGGTTTGGGCAAATGAGGGGCTTGTAAAAGCAATGGAAGAGGAGTATGAGAGGTTTAATCGTCAAATTCAAGAATCTTTGCCTCGACTAGAAAAAGGTATTTTAGGTAAAAGTTTGGAAAAATGGCAGAAATTAAGTTTGCCTACCAGGATAGCTCTTTCTACTGCTTTTATGACAGGAGTTGTTTTGGCTTCTGGGGCCACTGCAGCGGCTGCTCTTGGTTATGCTGGCATGAGAGCTACACGAGCAGGTGCTTCTGTGGGAGCAGGACAACTTGTTGGAAAAGGTATTCAGGGGAGATTTGATAAAAGTAATAAAGAAAGGAAAGAGAATTTTCTAGAAGAATATGGGGAAAACATAACAGAAGAAAATTTCTCAGAAAAAACAAAAAAAGCTAGAGAATTTTTTGAGTCAGAAAAAGAAAGAAAAAATAGACAAATGCTTGGTAAAGCTGTAGCTATGGCAGGAGTTGCTGGTGGAGCTGGGATTTTGAGTTCAATAGATAGTATCGGCTTAGGAAATGGAGGGTCTGTTTCTGAAAATATACCTTCATCAAAACCAGGAGTTGTAGCAGAAAATATTCCAAAACCAACTACCCCAGATGTTCCAAAGGTAGAAAATATAGAAGTTGGACTTTCTTCTAAAGGTTTTATAAAAACTTTTGATGACATGAAAACCAAACTTTTGGAAAAATATGGAAGTGTAGATAAAGTTCCAGATAACTTGAAACATTTTACACAAACTTCTTCCATGGATTTGGCAAAAGAATTTGGTATGTATGATCCTGAGCACAACTTAAGTGGATCAGGACTCAAAGGAGAAAGTCTTTCTTTGGATGATAAAGGAAATCTAAAATACGAGCATTTGGATGGCAGGGAAGACATACTTTTTGATGCCAAAAGAGGGGAAGCTTATGAATTTGATGGAAAACTTATTAATTCTGAAGGAGAAGTTGTTCCTAAAGAATATGTAGGTAAAACAGCTCCTTTTGAATCTGATATCTCAAACAAAAATACTGGCGCTAGTGTGGCAGAGCCAGAAAATGTTTCTAAACCTAACTCAAACAATCTTTTTGAAATAAAAGGTAAACCATTTGCTTTTCCTGAAAATTTTGAATATAAAGGACATAAACTATCAATAGGTGATATGGAAGGTAGAAAGGTTTTAGTGTTTGATGGTCAAGCTGTTGCAGAGTCTGTTTCAAATCCAGATCAGAGTTTTTATCCTATGGTTTTAGCTGAAAAACTTCAAGAAGGAAGCGGTTATAGAGAAATAAGAGAGGCTTATGTTGCTGCTCAAGAGGAAATGACAAAGGGTTATAGAAATTTCTTGGCAAGATTTCCGTTTGAGGGTGGAGTTTTGCATGTCTTGCCTGATTTAGATAATAATGGTTCTGTTAGGGTTGCTTTAAATGGTAAAGAGATAGCTAAAGGAATTATAAATCAAGACAAAATAGAAGTTTTATTAAATAAGGAACTAAAAGGAGGTTGGTTTAGCGCCGATACTGTTTACGAAAGAGCAATCAAATCTGCAAATGAAAATAAGGTCTTTGATACCATAAAGACACTTTTAGCTCAAAAATAATGATATTTTATGATTAACAATTTATCAAAAGATTTAATAGAAGAATGGAAACTAACAAATCTTAGTCCTGAAAAACAGACTGAGTTGGCTGATCGTATTGGACTTATATTGTATCAAGCCATTTTGGTTAGATCTTTAGACATTCTTTCAGAAAAAGAACAAGAAGATTTTGATTCTCTATTGGATCAAAACGAAACAACTCCTCAAGACGTCCTATCCTTTTTAAAGAGCAAAATACCGACCTTTGAATTGCTTATCAAAGAAGAAAAAGAAAAAGTTAGACAGGTCCTGTTGTTATAGTATATCTATCTTAATATAATGAGAGCTTGCCTTGTAGTAAGCTTTTATTACTGTATTGAATTTATATAATAATACCGAAAAGCTTTACTACAGGGTTGACTATTATTTGTTTTTTGTCTAATATTGTGATTATCGCGTTTTTGTAACGCTAAGTTTATTAGCATGCCTTTTTGGCGCTAGTTGGTAGAGTATATTTAATTGTTCTCGAGAACTATACTCTGACAATTAGAATTATTAATTTAATATTATAAATATAAATTTATGGCAGATTTTGATCGTTCAAAACCACACGTAAACGTGGGAACAATTGGTCACGTAGACCACGGTAAAACAACACTTACAGCTGCTATCCTAAATGTTTTGGGTAGAGCTGGAAGTGGTTATTCAGCTAAAATAAAAGGAGTTGATGCTATTGACTCTGCTCCAGAAGAAAAAGCAAGAGGTATTACTATTGCTCTTTCTCACAATGAGTATGAGACTCCAACAAGACACTATGCTCACGTAGATGCTCCTGGACACGCTGACTATATCAAAAACATGATTACTGGTGCCGCTCAAATGGACGGTGCTGTACTTGTGGTGGCAGCTACAGACGGTGTGATGCCTCAAACTCGAGAGCACGTTCTTTTGGCAAAACAAGTTGGTGTGCCAAAGATAATCGTTTTCCTAAACAAGTGCGACATGGTTGATGATAATGATCTTATTGACTTAGTTGAAGAAGAAGTTAGAGACCTTCTTACAGCACAAGGTTTTGATGGAAAAGGAGCTCCTGTTATAAGAGGTTCTGGTCTAAAAGCCTTGGAATCAGCAAATAATGATGATCCTTGGGCAGCTAAAGTATTGGAACTTGCAAATGCACTAGATACTTATTTCCCACTTCCAGAAAGAGATACTGATAAACCATTCCTTATGCCAGTTGAAGACATCTTCTCAATTGAAGGTAGAGGAACAGTGGTTACAGGAAGAATTGAAAGAGGAACAGTAAAAGTTGGTGAAGAAATAGAGTGTATTGGTTTGAAAGACACTGTAAAATACACAGTTACAGGTATTGAAATGTTCAATAAATCTCTTCAAGAAGGTATAGCAGGGGATAACGCAGGAATTCTATTGAGAGGTGCGAAGAAAGAAGATATTCATAGAGGACAAGTTTTGGCTAAACCAAAAACAGTGACTCCTCATACAGAATTTACAGCTGAAGTTTATATTCTAAAGAAAGAAGAAGGAGGAAGACATACACCATTCTTCTCTGGTTATAAACCACAATTCTACATCAGAACAACAGACGTTACAGGAGATGTGACTCTAAACCCAGGTGTTGAAATGGTTATGCCAGGAGATACTGTTACATTCAACGTTAAGTTGGTTGCCCCAGTTGCATTGGAAGAAAACACAAGATTTGCTATTAGAGAGGGGGGTAAGACAGTAGGTGCGGGAGTTGTAACAAAAATCATAGCCTAAATTTCAAATTTGGCGAACTCCTAGTTCCCAGTTTTTAAATCCTCGTCACTTTACTACTTGTAAAGCTTCTCGGATTTTAAAACTCTCACGTCGGATTTCATCCAAATTGTGAAATTTAGAATAAAATACCAAAATGGTAACAGCAAAAAAAGAAACAACTAAAAAAGAATCAGTAAAGAAAACAGCTAAATCTGCTACAAAAACAGATGCTATTTCTAAGCTACGTATAAGAGTTAGAGCCTATGAATACAAAATCTTAGATCTTTCTGTTAAGCAAATAATAGATACGGCTTTGAGGTATGACGCTAAAGTTTTGGGTCCAATACCTATGCCTACTGAAATAAAGAAATACACAGTAAACAGATCATCTTTTGTCTTCAAAAATGCTAGAGAGCAGTTTGAGATGAGAACTCATAAGAGAGTTATAGATATCCTAAATCCTACTCCAAAGATTATGGAATCTCTGACAAATTTGAGTTTGCCATCTGGAGTTAATATCGACGTAAAAATAATGTAGTTTATTTGTAGTCTTTTTGTTCGATTTCTGCGTTGTTTGTTTTGTTTTCTCCCGCGGAGTATTTTTATACACCTTGGTCAAAAATAAAACTTCGCGCCTTGAACTCAAACAAAAATCCTTACAAATACAAAAAACCACCTTCGGGTGGTTTTTTGTTATTTAAAAAAGTTTGACAATATAATTTATAAGGAATATACTGTAATTGTAGTAATGGAAAGTAGTGAGAATTTGAGAAGTTGACCTTGGTCACTTCTCTACAAATCTCACAGCGACACATTTCTACAATTGTTCTTTCTTTCGCCAGATGCTTGCATCTGGCACACGCTAAACAACTTCCCAGGGAAGTTGTTTTTTATTTTTAACAAGGACTTGATTTAAAAAACGATATCTGATAGTATAGCCAAATCGTCAAAACGAATTTTAGAGTGACTGGCGAAGGGCAATGTTGAGGATATCTTTCTCATTACTGTCCGCAAATTGTCACTCAGATTTTTATGAAATTGATTTTAGGAATAAAACAGAATATGACTCAGATTTTTGATGAATCTGGAGTTGTTCACCCAGCCACAATAGTAAAGATTGGGGATATGGTTGTTACTCAAGTTAAAACAGTCGAGAAAGATGGCTATTCTGCTATCCAAGTTGGCTTTGGTGAGAGGAATCCTAAAAATATAAATAAAGCTGTAAAAGGCCAGATGAAAGGTGGTTCATATATGACTCTTATGGAAATTCCTGTTGAGGAAGGAGTTACATATAATGTTGGTGACATTGTAGATACTTCTTCTTTAAAAGTAGGTGATTTGGTTACAGTTTCATCTATTTCTAAAGGAAAAGGATTTCAAGGTGTAGTAAAGAGACATGGTTTTAAAGGAGGACCTCGTTCTCATGGACAGAAACACTCAGAGAGAGAACCAGGATCTATTGGAGGAGCTGGTCGTGATGGAGGTCGTGTGACAAAAGGTAAAAGAATGGCTGGTAGAACAGGTGGAGATAGAATTACTACAAAAGGTTTAACTGTTGTTTCTGTAAACCCTGAAACAAAAGAGGTTTTTGTCAGAGGTGCTATTGCTGGGAGAAAAGGAACTTTGGTTGAAATAAAACAAGGATAAAAATATGGAAAAAGTCACTGCTAAAAATTCAAAAGCAACCACAAAAGAAACAAAAAATGTTTTGGAGGCTTCTTTGTATGATCAGTCTGGAAAAGAAATTAAGAAAATAAATCTACCAGAGGACATTTTTGGTATATCTTGGAATAGTGACTTGGTTCACCAAGTTGTTACTTCTATGCTTTCTTCTGCTAGAAATTCTATTGCTCATACAAAAGGTAGAGGAGAGGTTTCTGGTGGGGGTAAAAAACCTTGGAGACAAAAAGGGACTGGTAGAGCTCGTCATGGCTCAACACGATCACCTATATGGGTTGGTGGAGGTGTGACACATGGCCCTAGAAATGAAAAAGACTACTCAAGAAAGATTAATAAGAAAATGAGAGCTAAAGCCTTGTATACAATACTTTCAGCTAAGTTTAAAAAAGGACAAATTCTTTTTGTTGACAACATTAATTTTTCAGAACCGAAAACAAAAGAAGCGCTTAAAACTCTCTCCTCTCTTTCTTCTGTTAAAGGCTTTACAGATCTTTTATCAAAGAAAAGAAATGCTGCTTATATAGCTTTGTCTTCAAAAGATAAAAATACAGAAAAAAGTTTTAATAATTTCGGTAATCTTGAAGTTGATGAAATAAGAAATATAAATCCAGTTGATTTGGTAAATTTTAAATATCTTGTTATAGAAAACCCTGAAAAGGGACTAGCTACAATTTCTGGTAAATTATCTAAATAAATATTATGACTAAAGATTTAACAAAAGTTTTAATAAAACCTCATATTACAGAAAAAGCTACAGTTTCTTCTGAAAATTCTGTTTATGTTTTCAAAATAGATCCAAAAGCTTCAAAACAAGCTGTAGAAAAAGCTTTTATAACAAATTACAAAGTTACTCCTGTTAAAGTTAGAACCGTAACTATTCCACCAAAAAAAGTTATAGTTAGAGGAAAAAGAGGAGTTCAATCTGGATACAAGAAGGCTTATGTTTATGTAAAAAAAGGTGAGAAAGTAGAAATAATGAAATAGTATGAAAAGATATAAACCAACAAGTCCATCGAGAAGAGGAATGACAACCATAAATTATGGATCTCTTTTGACTAAAACAAAACCGGAAAAATCTCTTGTTAAGGGATACAAAAGATCTGTAGGAAGAAACAATTCTGGCAAGATAACAATGAGACATAAGGGTGGAGGACACAAGAAACTATTTAGAGAGGTAGATTTTAAATATGACAAAATAAATATTCCTTACACAATCAAATCTGTAGAATATGATCCAAATAGATCAGGTTTTATTGGACTTGCTCAGTATAGAGATGGTGAAAAAAGATATGTTCTTATACCTAAAGGTATAAAAGTAGGGGATCAATTTGTTACATCAGAGAATGCTGAAATAAAAACTGGTAACAGACTTCCTCTTAAAAACATAACAGTAGGTACTTTTGTATACAACGTAGAAGTAAAACCTCTTGGTGGAGCAAAACTTGCAAGATCTGCCGGAAACTTTATAGAAGTTGTTGCAAAGGATGCTGGTTTTGTTGATCTAAAGATGCCTTCTTCAGAAGTTAGAAAAGTAAAAGATACTGCGTGGGCTTCTATTGGTGAAGTTTCAAATGATGAAAACAGACTTGTAAATCTTGGAAAAGCTGGAAGATCAAGATGGTTAGGCATCAGACCTACAGTTAGAGGTACTGCTCAAAACCCAGTAGACCACCCACACGGAGGAGGAGAGGGTAGACAAGGAAGAGGAAGAAGAAGAGCTGTTTCTAAATGGGGAAGACCTACAGGAAAAGGGCAGAAAACAAGAACTCCTAAAAAATACTCAAACAGACTTATCGTTTCTAGAAGAAAAGTCGGTAAGAGAAAATAAAACAAAAACCCCGCAAGGGGTTTTGTTGTTTATGTTGACTTTTTGGGGCAGGGTGGTAGTTTGGGAGGTGGAGGAAAACATGTCAAAAAGAAAAGGGCGTATTACAGTTACGGCTCTACATGAGATGATGGCTAGTATATACGAAGAATATGGAGAAATTTTTCGTACTGTAGCTATGCCAAATATTGGTTATGGATCAAAAGAATACAAAGGGACAGAGGCTAAATATTATGAGAGTGTTGCTTGGCTTATAGAGAGGGCTTCAGAAGAGAATTCCAAAGTTTTCATTTTGGGTTTTGGGCCCAGGTGTATACCCTCGACATAGATTAAAGCTGCAGAGTTAATTATTCAAGGTAGTACTGTTAAGACAGTCTTTATACCTATGTGTATAAGGTGTGGAGGGAATCCAAGTAATCCAGACATGCGCGGAGCGATTTTTTATGTTGATTCATCTGGAATTAGCAGGGTAGACCAAATAGATAAAACTACAGGCCAAAAGTTCTTCGATAAGCTTATACAAGAGGCAATATCACTTAATGATAAAAAAGAAACCACCCTATAAAGGGTGTTTTTTATTATAATATGGCTAAATAGAGCTATATTTTGTTAAAAATAGGTGAAAATGCTTGACAAAATTGTTATAATATGATAAGATATATGTAGAATGATCTCCTAAGGAAAGGAACAAGGGGATCTTCAGAAAGGAACAGAGAAAATGAAGAAGTACAAGGTCATTTTCAGGGGTGTAGTGTACGAGTTTAACACCCTTGAGGAGATGCAGGAGTTCAAGGAGTCCTGTCGCGAGCGGTAGCTCGCCGCCGCCCGGCCACCACAGGCACCAAGAGAGAAAGGAGAAGGCTAATCAGCCTAAAATATGAAAGGCTTCGATTCATAAGGCACCCTAGCGTAACCAACGCGAAGGGGCCTTTTTTTCTATATAAATTATATATAAAAATCGTTTGACATCCTTTGGCCTTTTGTGTAGTATAAGGCTCACATAAGAGTTTTTGTCTCTTATACATTTTTTGTCTGGGGTATTTCATACCACAAGCAACGTGGTTTTTGTTTTGAAAAATTAAAATGACAAGATCATCAAAAAAAGGTCCATACGTGGACGAAAGAGTAATAAAGAAAATTGTAGGTAAAAAACCAGAAGAAACTGGGGTTATTAAGACTTGGTCTAGAGCTTGTGTTATATCTCCAGAGATGGTTGGTTTCAAGTTTGGTGTTCACAATGGTAAAACTCACGTTGAGGTTTTGGTAAATGAAGATATGATTGGTCACAGACTAGGTGAGTTCTCTCCTACAAAGAAATTCCTAAGACACGGAGGTAAAATGCAGAAAGAGCTAGAACAAAAGAAAAAAGAAGCTGAAATAGCAGCTGCTAAATCAGCAAAATCTGATACTGCTAAAAAATAAATAACATGACAAAAGTAACAGCTACACTTTCAAATTTTAGACAATCACCTCGCAAAATGCGATTGGTTGCTAATCTTATAAAAGGGAAGAAAGTTTCTGATGCTTTGGTTCATTTGGATTTTGTGGCTAAAAGAGCAGGTAATCCAATAAAAAATTTAGTAGCATCTGCCTTGGCCAATGCAAAGGCTCAAGAAATACCGACAGAAAATTTGGTAGTTAAAACTATCAAAGTAGATGGTGGAAAGATTTTATACAGAAGACGTCCTGCTTCAAGAGGTAGTGCTCATCCTATAAGAAAGAGAACAAGTATTGTTTATCTAGAACTAGATGAAAAAATTCAGAAATTAAAATCAACCAAAGTTTCCAAGGAAAAAACTGAGGATCAGGTTGTTTCAGATGATAAAAAAGAATCAAAAACAAAAAAAGTAAATAAGAAAAAATAATAATTATTATGACTCACACAGTCCACCCATATTCACATAGGCTAGGAATAATAAGAGATTGGAAATCTCGCTGGTTTGGCGTTAAAAGTAAATACAAGGATTTTCTAAAGAGCGATGTTTTACTTAGAGGATATCTTGAAAAAAGATTGAGAGGAAATTTTGTTGCCAATGTAGAAATGGAGAGAGGAGAAAAAGAACTCAGAATCATAATAGAAACTTCTCGTCCTGGAATGATAATAGGAAGAAGTGGAGATGGTGCTACCAAACTTAGAAATGACATAATTTCTTTTATAAGAAAAAATAAATTGTCAGCTGAAGGAGAAATAAAACTTGATATAAAAGAAGTTAAGTCTCCTGAATCAAACTCTGCTATTGTGGCTCAAATGATCGCAGAAGGTCTAGAAAAAAGACTCCCTTTTAGAAGAGTCTTGAAACAAATGGTTGAAAAGGTAATGGCTAACAGAGATGTTTCCGGAGTAAAGATAGAATTGTCTGGAAGATTGGGAGGTGCAACAATGGCTAGAAAAGAAAAAATGAAAAAAGGAAGAATACCTCTTCAAACTTTTAGAGCTGATGTAGATTTTACAAAATATGAAGCCAGACTTCCTTATGGAGGAATTGGTATAAAAGTTTGGATATACAGAGGAGATATATTTAATAAATAAAGGCTTATGTTAATACCAAAGAAAGTAAAATACAGAAAGTGGCACACAATGAGAAAAAACCCAGCAAAGGTTGGTGTGGCTAGTCGTGGCGCAACAGTTGCTTTCGGTTCTTTTGGTATCAAAGCTACAGAAGGGGCAAGAATCAAATCAAACCAAATCGAAGCTGCTAGAAAAGTTATATCTAGAACAGTAGGTAAAACTGGTAAAGTTTGGATAAGAATTTTCCCAGATATGCCTTATACTCAGAAGCCAGCAGAGGTTAAGTTGGGTAAAGGAAAAGGAGATTTGGCTGGATATGTTGCCCCTGTAAAACCTGGAAGAGTTTTGTTTGAGGTAGATGGTGTTGCAGAGGCTGTAGCTAGAGAGGCTCTGAGAAAGGCCGGCACAAAACTTCCTGTTAAAACTAAGATTGTTGCTAGATAAAATTTATGAAAATGAAAGATTTATCAAAAAAGAATAGAAAAGATCTAGAAAATCTACTTTCAGAAAAAAGAGAATCACTTAAGGTTTTCAGGTTTGGTATTGCTGGAAGTAATGTTAGAAATGTTAAAGAGGGTAGAGAATTAAGAAAAGACATTGCTAGAATAAACACTCTTCTTAAAACTGTAGAGAAATAATATGACTACAAAAGATACACAAAATAATAAAATAGCAGGAAAACCTAAAAAACTAATGGGTGTTGTTGTTTCGGACAAAATGAAAGATACAGTTACTATTTTGGTTAATCGTTTTGTAAAGCACCCAAAGTATGATAAGTATATTAACAGGAATAAGAAATACAAAGTTCATAATCCTGGCAATACTGCTAAAGTTGGAGACAAAGTAACTATTGTTGAATGTGCTCCAATATCAAAACACAAGTCATTTAAGATTATTTAAAAAACATGATACAGCCACAGACATTAGTAAAAATAGCTGATAACTCCGGAGGAACAATCGGAAGAGTTTTCAAGGTTTTAGGTAGCTCAAAGAAAAGATATGCTAGATTAGGAGAGCTAATCGTTTTATCTATCCAAAAAGCTCAACCTAGAAAATCAGTTAAAAAGAAGGATGTTTATTATGCTGTAGTAGTAAGACAAAAAGCTCCTTTTAGAAGAAAAGATGGTTCATATGTTAGATTTGATGAAAATGCAGTTGTGATTGTTTCTAAAGAGAAAAAAGAACCAATTGGAACTCGCGTTTTTGGTCCTATACCTAGAGAGCTTTCAGAGGCAGGGTATCAAAGTATAATATCTCTGGCACCAGAGGTTGTATAAATAAAACTTATGCATATTAAAAAAGACGACAAAGTAATAATACTTGCAGGTAAAGACAAAGGAAAAACAGGTTCTGTTGTTAAGTCTATGCCGAAAGAAAACAAAGTTATTGTTGGGGGATTAAACATGACAAAAGTTCACAGAAGACCAAGAAAGAGTGGTGAAAAAGGACAAGTCATAGAAAAACCAATGCCTATCCATGTATCCAATGTTTCTTTGATAGATCCAAAAAAGAACAAACCAACAAGAGTATCTTTTAAAATAGAAAAAGATAAAAAAGTTAGAGTAGCTAAAAAAAGTGGAACGATCATTTAATAAAAATTTATGGAAACAGTAAAAAACAAAGTAGCCAAATCATACGAATTTCTTAAGGGTAAATTTGGATATAAAAACATAAATCAATCTCCTAAAATACAAAAGGTTGTTGTTTCTGCTGGGGTGGGTTCATTTAAGGATAAAAAGAAAATAGATTTAGTTGTAGACAGAATAACTAGAATAACAGGTCAAAAACCGGTAAGAAAGGGAGCAAAACAATCTGTAGCTGCTTTCAAAGTTAGAGAAGGTGATCCTGTTGGGGTATCTGTTACATTGAGAGGCAAAAGAATGTATGATTTTCTTGATAAATTAATAAATATTGCATTGCCGAGAACAAAGGACTTCAGAGGAATATCTCCTAATGCCATAGATGAAATGGGAAATTATACTTTGGGTATAAGAGAAAATACTATTTTCCCAGAATCTGCAGACGAGGAACTTAAAGATGTTTTTGGTCTTGCTATCACAGTGGTGACAAACGTAAAGGATAAGAAAGAGACTTTTGAATTTCTTTCTTATCTAGGGTTTCCTTTTAAGAAGGTATAAAATTTATTAATTGACAGCCAAGGCTCTTCTTGATAGTATTGGAGCCGAGGCTTTTAAAAGCTTTTTTATTTATATTTTAGTATGGCAAAAAGATCAGTTATAGCTAGAGCAAATAAGAAACCTAAATTTGAAGTTAGGTCTGTTAACAGATGCTTCAAGTGTGGTAGAAAGCACGGCTATATGAGAGATTTTGGTCTATGCAGGATATGTTTTAGAGAGCTTGCTAATGAGGGTAAAATCCCGGGTGTTAAAAAATCATCTTGGTAAGTCTAAATTAGATACTGCCGAAGAAAAAATATGAAAGATTCAATCGCAGACATGATAACAAGAATATTGAACGCTTCAGTTTCTAAAAAAGAATCTGTTGTTTTCACTTATTCTAAGTTAAAACTAGCCATTTTAGATGTTTTACTTAAGGAAGGTTTTGTAAAATCTTTTGCCAAGAAAGGTAAAAAGGTTATTAAATACATAGAAGTTGTTTTGATTTATGATGAAGATGGAAGACCAAAAATTTCTGGAGTAAAAAGAATATCAAAAACTTCTAAAAGGATTTATCAAAAATCAAAAGATTTAAAACCTATAAAAAATGGTTACGGTATAGCTGTTATATCAACACCAAAAGGTGTTATGTCAGATAAGACAGCACGAGCTGAACATTTAGGAGGAGAAGTATTGTTTAAAATTTGGTAATAAAATTTATGTCAAGAATAGGTAAAAAAACAATATCAATACCACCAAAAACTGAAGTATCTATAAATTCAGGAGTTTTAACCGTCAAAGGTCCTCTTGGTCAAATAGATAGAAAATTTAAATCTACTATTGATATAAACATATCTGGTAATGAAATTAATTTGGTTCCAAAATCTAAGTCTATAGAGAGTAATGCTTTGTGGGGGACATACGCTTCTCATATAGGTAATATGATAGATGGTGTTAATAAACTTTTCACTAAAAAGTTAATTGTAGAAGGTATAGGTTATAAAGCAGAAATTAAAGGAAAAGATTTGGTAATGTCTCTAGGTTTTTCTCATTCTGTAAATATAAAAATTCCAGAAGGGCTTACTGTTACATCAGAAAAAAATATAATAACCATTTCAGGTATAGACAAAGAAAAAGTAGGACAATTTGCTGCAGATATAAGAGATTGGAAAAAACCAGAACCTTATAAGGGTAAAGGTATAAGATATGAAAATGAGGTTATTAAGAGAAAACAAGGTAAGAAGAGTGCTTAGTTTTAATTAATATGAAAAAGACAGAACAAAAAATAATACAGAGAGACAGAAGACACAAGAGGATTCGTGCTAAGATTTTTGGTACTGCAGAAAGACCTAGGTTGTCTGTATTTAAGTCAAATAAACATATCTCAGCTCAGATTATTAATGATGAACTAGGTCAAACAATAGTCTCAGCTTTTTCGAGAGAAGTTAAAGGCAAAACTCTTTTAGAAAAATCAAAACTAGTTGGCAAGTCTATTGCAGAAAAAGCCAAAGCAAAAAATATTAATCAAATAGTATTTGATAGAGGAGGTTTTATGTATACAGGGTGTGTTTCAGCTTTGGCAGAAGGAGCTAGAGAAGGAGGTCTAATATTTTAATAAATTTTATGGATAAAGAAGAAGTAAAAAAAGTTGATATAGTAGAAACAGAAACAGCCGAAGTTTCTGATTCTAAGAATTTAGGTAATCAAAAAACTGGACAAAGAAAAAATCCTAGAAAAGCTCCTGCTAGAAGAGAAGCTAGACCAAAATCAGAATTTGATCAGAAGATCATAAGTATCAGAAGAGTTACTAGGGTTGTTACAGGAGGAAGGAGATTTAGTTTTTCAGTTGGAGTTGTTGTTGGTGATAAAAAAGGTAAGGTTGGTGTAGGACAAGGTAAAGCAACAGATACTCCTCTGGCTATAGATAAAGCTGTGAGAGATGCAAGAAAGAACATGATTACAGTACCTCTTAAAAATGGAACTATCGCTCATGATGTGGAAGCAAAGTATTCTTCATCTAGGGTTATGATAATGAATGCTCCAGGAAAAGGAATTTTGGCTGGTTCTTCTGTTAGAACAGTTCTTGAGTTTGCCGGAGTTAAAGAAGTTAGTTCCAAGATCTTTTCAAGGTCAAAAAATAAAGTTAACAACGCTAAGGCGGCTATAAAGGCTTTGTCAAAGTTACCTAGAAAATAATATGCAGATACACAATTTAAAAAGACAAAATAAAAATAAGAAATCTCGTCAGGTGGGGAGAGGTGGAACTCGTGGAAAAACATCTGGAAAAGGAACCAAGGGTCAAAATGCTAGAGCGGGCCATAAAAAGAGACCAGAAATTAGAGATTTTATAAAAAGACTACCTAAAATGAGAGGTAGAGGTAAGAATATAAATACAAGCATAAAAACACCTCTTTTCCCTGTAAGTCTGAAAATAATAGAATCTAATTTTTCTAATGGAGAAATAGTTAGCCCTTCTACTCTTCTAAGTAAAGGTCTTATTTCTACACACAAAGGCAAAAAAGTTGGGGTAAAAATTTTAGCAACGGGAAACTTAACTAAAAAGGTTACAATAAAAGACTGTGAAATATCAGATTCCGCTAAGAGTCAAGTAGAAAAAGCTGGTGGTACTGTGTTAAAGTAGTCCTATGAAAGGAATTCTAAATAAATTAAATATTGTATTAAAAGATGATTCTCTAAGAGGTAAGATATTTTTTACTCTTGGCGCTTTAGTTATATTTAGGATACTGGCCATAATACCCATTTCAGGAGTAGATACTTCTAGAATAGCTCAATTTTTTTCAAGTAATCAATTTTTTGGCTTGTTAAATATTTTTTCTGGTGGAGGATTATCTCAGCTCTCTATCGTTATGCTAGGAGTGGGACCTTATATTACAGCATCCATCATAATGCAACTTCTTACAATAATGGTCCCTAGATTGAAAGAGATGTATCAAGAAGAAGGTGAAGTTGGAAGAAGAAAATTTTCACAATACAGTAGACTTCTAACTGTTCCTTTGGCTTTGATACAAGGATTTAGTTTTATAAAAATACTTGAATCTCAGGCTATTATAGACCAAATGGCTGGATTAACTCTTGTAACAAACCTTATTTTAATAACAGCAGGTTCAATGCTTTTGATGTGGATTGGAGAGCTTATATCTGAATACGGTATCGGTAATGGTATATCAATTCTTATTTTCGCTGGTATAGTGGCTGTTCTACCAACACAAATAAGTCAGTTTGTCTTTACTTTTGATCCTTCACAAATACCTCTATATATTATATTCGCAATAATTTCTCTTTTGGTTATTGCTGGGGTCGTTGTTATAACCGAGGCAGAAAGACCAATTCCAGTTACTTATGCAAAACAAGTTAGAGGTAATAGGGTATACGGTGGAACATCTACTTATCTTCCTCTTAGGGTTAATCAGGCTGGTGTTATACCAATAATTTTTGCATTGTCTATATTATTGTTTCCTCAAATGCTTGTTCAGTTTTTGCAAAATATTGGAAACACAACAATACAATCATTAGCAACAACAGTGCTTAATGTTTTAGCTAATCAATGGTTCTACGGGATAACATATTTCTTACTAGTATTTATATTTACGTATTTTTACACCGCAGTTACATTTGATCCAGATCAAATATCAAACAATCTACAAAAAAATGGTGCGTTTATTCCAGGTGTTAGACCAGGCAAATCTACTTCTGACCATATATCAAGAATCTTAACCAGGTTAACTTTAGTGGGAGCATTGTTTCTTGGTTTTGTAGCTGTTTTGCCTCTTATAGTTCAGTATATGACAGGAATTACTGCTATATCAGTAGGAGGAACAGGACTTTTGATTGTTGTATCTGTTGTTATTGAATTGATCAAGAAAATAGACTCACAGGCTTCTATAAGAGAGTATTAATTCTAACTAATTTCTGGTATAATATTAAGTATTAATTATTTTAATATTTAATAAATTATGCAACCTCTTACTTTTGTTTTCATAGGTCGTTCTGGGTGTGGTAAAGGAACTCAGGCTGATTTGTTGCAGAAAAAGATAAAAGAAAAAGACTCAGAGAATGAAATTTTGTATCTAGAAACAGGTGCTAGGTTTAGAGATTTTCTTAGACAGGACGGCTATTCTAACAAGTTGTCCTTAGGAGTATATGAAACAGGAGAGCGACAGCCAGATTTTTTGGCTATATGGATGTGGGCCAATATATTACTTGATTCGATAAAAGAAAATAACCATATATTATTTGATGGTATAACTAGATCTTTACCTGAGGCTATGACATTTAGTACAGCCATGGAGTTTTACAACAGGAAACCTTATATTGTATATCTTAATGTTTCCAGGGAATGGTCCGAAGAAAGGCTTATTTTAAGAGGAAGATCAGATGATATTCAGCCAGAGCAAATAAAAAATAGACTTGATTGGTTTGAAAGAGATACTTTGCCAGCTGTTGAATATTTTAAATCAAATAAACTTTATAATTTTTTAGATATAAACGGCGAACAGCCAATAGAGAAAGTACATCAAGATATACTTGATAAACTAGAGTGGTAGATTTTTATGATTAATATAAAAACCAAAGAAGAAATACAAATAATGAGAGAGGGTGGGAAGCGTCACGCTCTTATTTTGTCTTTGGTTGCTAAAAAAGTAGGATCAGGCGTTTCTACTAAGTTTTTAGAAGATTACGCAAGAGAACTTATATTCGAGGAAGGAGATAAGGCTTCTTTTTTAAACTATACCCCAAGAGGAGCTAAAAGACCTTTTCCTGCTGCCTTGTGTATTTCAGTAAATGAAGAGATTGTTCATGGTATTCCAAACGAACCAGAAAAAATACTAAAAGAAGGTGATGTTGTTTCTATAGATTTAGGATTAACTCACAAAGGTTTAATTACAGATTCAGCAATCACTGTTCCGGTCGGAGAGGTTTCTCCTGAAGACAGTAAATTAATAGAGCACTGTAAAGAAGCTCTTTATTTGGGTATAAAAGCTGCTAAAGGAGGCAATCGTGTAGGGGATATAGGATATGCTATAGAAAGTTTTGTAAAACCATTAGGCTATGGTCTTTCTGAGGGTTTAGCCGGTCATGGTGTAGGGTATTCTGTGCACGAGGATCCATTTGTACCAAATGAGGGGAAAAGGGGTTCAGGAGAGCTTTTAAAGCCAGGAATGGTTATTGCCATAGAACCAATGATAACTAGAGGTTCTTCAAAGATTGCTTTGGCAAAAGATGGCTATACTTATAAAACCAGAGATGGTTCAAAGGCTGCTCATTTTGAGCACACTATTGCTATTACAGAAGGTGATCCAATAATACTGACTAAGTAGCCAATTTTAAGTCTTGTTCTTAGGTTTTATTAAGATTTGGCTTATTCGGAGCTTTATTTTGTGTTAATATGTTCTCATATGAATCATCCAAAAAAAGAAAGAACTTTGGTTGTTATAAAACCAGATGGGGTACAGAGAAGTTTAATAGGTGAAGTTATAAAGAGATATGAAAAGGTTGGCCTAAAACTCTGTGGTCTAAAAATGATGGTACCAACAGAAGATCATATAGAAAAACATTATACTTTAGATCCACAGTGGAGAATAATAACTGGTGAAAAGAGAATAAAAGCAGCTAAGGAAAAAGGAGAAGATTTGTGGACCAACGATCCTCTTGAGATAACTAAAATTGTATTAGAGAATCTTAAAAAATATATGACATCCGGTCCTGTTGTTGCTATGGTCTGGCAAGGAGCTCATGCTGTTGAGCTTGTAAGAAAAATAACAGGAGGAACAGAACCAAGATCTTCTGATGTCGGTACCATAAGGGGAGATTATGTTCTAGATTCTTATCTTATGGCAGATACAGATGGAAGAGCGGTTAGAAATGTAATACATGCTTCAGGTTCTCCTAAAGAAGCAGAAGATGAAATAAAACATTGGTTTTCTGTCAGTGAACTGGTTGATTATAGACTAGTTTCAGAGCAAATTTTGTATGATGTAAATTTGGACGGTATATTGGAGTAAGTTAGTTTTAACTTTTGATTTTTTTTGTTATAATACGCTCAGGGTTACATGATTTTTTCTTTCTAACCATTTTTCAGGGAGCTTTATATTATTATGCAATGATGAGCTTTTAGTTCAGAGATGTATATTTGCGAGCACCCACCTAGTGTTTTGCTAGGGAAAACTCATGTAGCCTCATTAAAAAACCCGCCTTAAGCGGATTTTTTAATTAAACAAAAAATTTAACTAAGATTTTGAAAATCTTAGTTATCACGATATTATTAATGACATGGCTAATAATAAAATTTTCAGACAAACCTTTTGGATTTTATTTGTTATAGGAGTGTTAAATCTAGCAGCTACTTACTTGTATTTATACTGGACATCTTGGTGGTTTGATTTACTAATGCATTTTTTGGGTGGTTTTTGGGTTTCTATGGTTGTTTTAAGTTTCTGGAATTTATTTAACAAAAATAATTATAAAATTATAGGTTTCTACAGGGTATTTTTTTGGGTTTTGGTTGTTAGTGTTTTGTGGGAGTTTTTTGAAGTATGGATAGGGGCTTCTATGTTATCAGATGGAACGGCTTTTGTTATAGATACAGCTTCTGATTTGATTATGGATATTTTAGGTGGTGTATCTGGTTATTTATACGGTAAGAGTATTTTAAGATTAAGTAAAAATGTCTAAAAAATTAAAAGTGACTTTTTGGGGTGGAGTTGGTTCTGTTACAGGGGCCAATTTTCAAGTTGAAGGAGAAAATTTTAATTTTCTTGTAGACTGCGGTCTTCTTCAAGGTGTCCCAGAATCAGATGATGAAAATAGTAAGCTATTTCCTTACGATCCTACACAAGTTGATTTTTTGTTTGTTACCCATGCTCACATGGATCACATAGGAAGAATACCTAAACTTGTAAAAGAAGGTTTTTCTGGAAAAATATATTCTACTCCAGAAACTAAAGAAATTGGGCAGGTAATGCTTCAAGATGCTTTAAAAATAATGGTAAGTGATTCTGCCTTTAGTGACACAGAAACACTTTATACAGAAGAACATTTAAGAAAATCTTTTACTTTGTGGGAGACTATTGAATACCATAAAGAAACAGATATTGAGGGTAAGTTTTCTGTTTATTTAAAAGACGCTGGCCATATTTTAGGATCATCGATGATTGAGTTTATTTTTGATGGAACAAAGTTTGTTTTTACAGGCGATACAGGAAATTCTCCAACACCTCTTTTGAAAGATACTGAAAAAATTACAGATGCAACATATATGGTTATGGATAGTGTCTATGGAGATAGAAACCATGAACCAAAAAATGAAAGAGACAGAAAGTTTAAAAGAATTGTTGAGGAAACAATTGCCTCTGGTGGAGCATTGGTTATTCCGGCTTTTTCTGTAGAAAGGACTCAGGTTTTATTGTATCTATTAAACAATTTAATAGAGGATAAATTAATAAAATCTGTCCCTGTTTTTTTGGACTCTCCTTTGGCTACAAAAGTGACAGATATATACAAGAGATCTTTTGATAATTTTAATAAAGGTGTTAATGATGAAATAAAATCAGGTGATGATATTTTTAATTTTCCAAAACTTCATATAACAAAGAGCGCTTTAGATTCTAAAGAAATTGCAAACATTCCTAATCCTAAAATTATTATTGCCGGTTCAGGCATGTCTTCTGGGGGGAGAATTATTCACCACGAGGCAAATTTTATAGGAGATCCAAAGAGTACAATTCTCTTAGTTGGTTATCAGGCTATAGGCACTTTGGGTAGGGAAATAAGTCAAAAGCCAAAATATGTAGAAATAAAAGGTGAGGTTATAGAAGTTAAGGCTAGAATAGAAAATATCTTGGGTTATTCTTCTCACAAAGACAGTGATGCTCTTTTGGATTTTGTATCTCATAGTAAAGATAGTCTAAAAAAAGTTTTCGTTGTGATGGGAGAACCAAGTGCATCTACTTTCCTTGTTCAAAGGATTAGGGATTATTTAGGGGTAGAGGCTGTTTACCCACAAAGAGGGAAAGTGTATGAGTTGGATTATTAATTCCAATTTTCCCTAATTTCAAAACGTCCTCGATTTTTATAAAACAAAGCGCTCGTCACTGACCTCTCGCCAAACTCGCTACGCTCAGACAGTGTCTCCGGCTGGCGTTCCTCGTTTTTGTTTTAGCTAAAAATCTGCGAATGTTTTTAAATTAGGGAAATTCTATTGAATGGTCTATAAAATCTCGTTGAGGTTTTATCCAGTAAGGTCAAAAAAAGGCCAAAAACAAAAAACCGCCCGAAGGCGTTTTTTTATTTTGTGGAAGCTGCTGCTTTAGGTACTTCTGTTTTGGCTACTTTTGGATTCATTGCAGTATCTACTATTTTTTTGAAAGTATCAGGGGCTTCTTTTACTAGAGTAGAAAGTATTTTTCTATCTAGCAGGATATTTTGTTTTTTAAGCGCTCCCATAAGTTTACTGTAAGAAAGTCCCATTTCCTTTAGAGAGTAAGAGATGTTCACATTCCACATTCTTCTAGCATCTCCTTTTTTATCCTTTCTGTGAGCAAAAGCATAAGTTCCAGCATGAAATATAGCTTCCATTGCCTGACGTTCTTTTGTGCTTCTTCCGTATCTATATCCTTTTACTTTCTTTAGGATATTTTTTCTTGATTTTAGTGCATTAACACCTTTTTTTACTCTTGTCATATTATTTTACTTACTATATTTATGCTGTAATAAATCTTGCTTTATCTTTTTTGCTAACTGGAAAAGGAACAGCATTTTTCTTTGCTAATTGCTTTCTTCTTGACTCCTTAGCATTGAAGTGATTTTGACCTGTTTTTCTAGCCAAAATTTTTCCTTTTTTTGTTACCTTAAGTCTTTTTGTAAATGATTTATTTGTTTTTGTGGTCATATTTTTATTTATCCTTTTCTATAATGACACTTAAACCTTTTGGACTTTTCTTTGGTTCTCCGTCCAATTTATAATTTTCTGATATAAGTTTTAGTAGTCTTTCCATCCTTTCCTTTAGAAAATCGATTTCCATGTATTTTGTTCTACCAGGAAGGAATAGGTCTATTTTTATACGATGGCCTTCTTTTAGCCATTCTGAGGCTTTTCTGGCTTTTAGGCTTAAATCATGCTCGCCTGTACCAACTTTGACCTGTATATTCTTGACTTCCACTGTATGAGCCTTAGCTTTAGCAAGCTTCTGCTTCTTGTTTTCGTCATACTGAAATTTACCATAATCCATGATTTTTGCAACTGGTGGGTTGGCTTTTGGTGAAATTTCAATTAGGTCTAATCCGGCTTTTTTTGCCTCATCTAAAGCTTCTTTGAAAGACAAAACACCCAGGTTTTCTCCGTTTGCTCCTATGACTCTTAATTCAGAGGCTTGTATTTGGTTATTTATTCTAACGTGATTACTCAAAATTAATTAATTAGCTTATAAAATTCCTGTAAAAAGTAACATTTTTTAGTCAATTTTGCAATAGTTACCTTAATTCAAGGCTGTTTATTATTTGGTTAAGTATAGTTTCAGACTGGTCTAATGAGATTGCATCAGGAACTTCTAGTATCTCATTTATTATTTCCTGTCCTCTAACTCCAGATAGGGCCTGGATTGATTCTTTTCTAACAACTAAAGTTTCTTGGTTTTCTTTTATGGGGAAGTAGTATGTAGTAAACCCACAGCCTTCAGCTCCTTCGTATATCATAAAACCAGAGTATTTTCCTTTTGTGATTTTATCTATAAAACCAGGATTTTCTTTTAACTCATTATCCAAAAAATTTTCTTCAGGAATGTATGGACTTAATTCTTTAACGGTTTCTGTTAGAGGTGTATTATATATTCGCATTTGTACGTTAAAGTCTGTTAGGCGGGGATAAGTTTGTTCTCCCGAATCAATCATATCGCAAGCCCCTGTATTTTCAAAAGCAATATCGTGAAATAAAATAACTGTTTCTGAATCATCCGTAACTTTTAATTTTTTAGGATATTTGAAAGAAAGTCTTGTTTGTTCGCTAGAATATTGAAGCACCCCTTCCTCTTGATTTATAAGAGTTTTGTTTTGGTTTTTATACCAAAAAGCTCCTCCTAAAATAGCTAACAAAATAATTATAATTATAAGCTTTTTCATAATATGATTATTATATCACTTAAATAAGGAAAAGACCGGAGGATTAAACCACCGGTCATTTTTTGTTAAAAGGTATTCCTTCTTTACACAAAGGACAATCTTGTTCTGTCCAAGCATTACTTTTTAATTCTAAAAGAGAGATAAGTTTTGGTACTTCTAGGTCTGATGCCTTTACAGACCCTCTGTTTATAAGACAACCAATCCCTATAATGATTGGATCAAATTGGTATATTTCTTCTAACAGTTTTTTAACAGATATCCCTGTTGTTATAATATCTTCCACAATAAGAACTCTTTTGCCGGTTAGTATTTTTTCCCCAGATTTTCTTAAAGAAAAAGAAGACTCTTTTTTGTCAGCATGTATAAATTTGGTACCTAGAGTTGTAAATCTTTCTGAAAAATATGATGCCACAGCAAAACCAAAAACTATAGCTCCTGTAGCGGGGGATACAATAACCTCTGGCATATCTTTATATTCACAACTTGAGAAAGCCTCTCCTATCCGCCCTCCAAGCCAGTTTATAGTAGTTGGTGATGTTATTGCTGATTTATCTACATAGGTGTCACTATGAAGACCAGAAGTTAAAATAAAGTGACCATTTCTGACCACTCCTTTGGAGTTTAGAAAAGTTAGAAGGTTGTTCACAAGTCCTCCTCAAAGAACAGTTTGTGTGATTCTACAGGAAATTTTTATAAATAAAAACCCCTAAAGAGGGGTTTTATTATGGTAGAGATGGTGTGAATCGCCCCGCGACTTAAAATTTTCTCGTCAGAAAATTTTAGTCTGGGTACCGACTCGCATCTTGGTTATACCAGGTGTCTTTTTACAAAGGCGTGACCAGAGCCATGTTTTAAATATTTTTCGAAAGATATTGCCCTTGTTTTGTTAGGAAAGGCACAAAACCATATTAAGGAGTAAGGTTTTTTGGTTTTTGAGTATTTAGATTCACCGGAATTATGTTCGCTTAGTCTATTTTTAATATCCATTGTATTTCCAATGTATAGGCTTAAATCTTTTTGGCTTTTTAAAATATATACATAATACATTCATTAATTATATATCCTGCGTCGCTCGGTTACGAGCTATGCAGGATCCACTGCTTCGTCATAAACAAAACTCCGCATAATGCGGAGTTTTGTTTACTTTAACTACTTAGTGCCTGCACTGCGTAGCTTTAGCGAAGCAGTGGAGATGGTGGTATCGAAACCACGTGCATATAGGAAAGCAAAATGAATCTACAATGTGTAGTTTGTTTTTGTTTACATTATCAAGCTAAAAAACAAACAAAACACTTGAAAATGTTGTCTCTACTTTTCAAAAAACAACCGAGACTTTTGTTTTTCTAACCTAAAGTTTTATATCAATCCATCTCCCTTATTAGGTGTCAGGGGATAGACCGTCTCTTAGGCTCTAGCGTAAGAGAAAGTAAAATCGTTTACTCCAAAATATGGAGAAACTGTTGACTTTACTTTTGACAATAAGTTGTTTGCACTTATTTTTCTATAAGTTTTAGGAGGTTATAGAGCTCCACATTGCACAGATCACAATTTCTATATGTCAAAACCTGGCATCCCCAATAGGAGAATAAAATTTCTTCATCAACATGTGTTTTTTAGGGCACGCATAAATTTCTGCTGAAATTTTGCTCGGTCTCGCGCCGTCGCGCTTGCGA
>CAZKCA010000004.1:625-80921 GCA_964551495.1 uncultured Candidatus Saccharibacteria bacterium | reverse complement strand
ATAAATTTCTGCTGAAATTTTGCTCGGTCTCGCGCCGTCGCGCTTGCGAAGTCCCTAAAAAACACATGTCTCAACAAAATTTTATTCTTTTATTGAGGTAGGTTTATATTGTCAACGATCTTTAAACTCTCTTTCTAGATCTCTTTTAGTATCTTTTTTCTTGAGAGTTTCTCTTTTATCAAACTTCTTTTTTCCTTTGGCTATACCAATATCTATTTTGATATATCTACCTTTATTATACACCGAAACAGGGGCAATTGTCAAGCCTTTAGCTTTTTCAATTTTCTCTAATTCTTCAATTTCACTTTTTGTTAATAAAAGCTTTCTATTTCTATAAGGATCGTACTCTTTTGGGGTATTATTTTCTTGGTAGGGAGGTATAAACATACCAATAACAAAAGCCTCCCTTCCTCTTATTGTTACAAAAGAACCTTCTAAAGAACCCTGACTTTTTTGTAAAGACTTAACTTCAAAACCAAAAAGTTCTATACCGGCCGTATAGGTTTCTGTAATTTCATAGTCTCTGCCAATTTTTTTGTTTGATATTAAGGCCATACAACCTTTATAATAAGCCTTTTTTGCCCAATTGACAAATTTATTTTTTTTGCTATTATATAGTTGGAATAGGTTGAGCTATTTCATCTGTCGTTTCCCCGCTTTGGTAAAAGCGGGCTCCTTTCCGGCAGATAGAGAATGTGCTCCCTTTCCGCCCCCGGAGCTAGTCAGGCACCAACTGGCCAGCATCCGACCCCCTCCTGGCCGTGGCGTCTGTCACGGCCCAGGAGAGGGGTTTTTATTTTAATTTCGATAAATTAGTGTATACTATTTTAAATATGAGTAATCAAAAAAACACTAAAAAGCCTATAAAAATAATAATAAAAAAGAACAACAAAGGAGGTTCCAATGATAATCCTATTTTAGCTTATGTTGTTTATATAATACTTACTTTTGTTATTCTTTCTGGACTGTATACTTTAATTGGAGGAGTGAATAATAAACCAGAACAAATTTCTATTTCACAACTTTCTTCTGATATAAAAGCCGGATTAGTTCAAGATATTAATGTAAAAGGTGATAATTTAAATATTTCATACAAAGAAGAAGGTTTATTAAAAGAATCAAAAAAGGAGCCCGGACAAGCCCTTTCTCAAACTCTAGTTAATTATGGATTAACTCCTGAAGAAATGTCTTCTGTCTCTATAAACGTGGAAAATCCAGGTGGTATAGGTTATTGGCTTTTAAATTTGGCACCTATAATTTTCCCAATACTTTTTATTTTAGTTTTTATTTGGTTTATAACTCGTCAGGTAAAGGGAGCAGGAATGCAAGCATTAACTTTTGGCCAATCAAAAGCCAGGATGATAGATCCTAATGATAAATCTCAGAGGGTAACTTTTAAAGATGTTGCTGGAGCCAAAGAAGCAAAGGAAGAATTAAAAGAGATTGTAGATTTTTTGAAGAATCCTAAAAAGTTTCTAGACATTGGAGCAAGAATTCCAAAAGGAATACTTTTAATGGGTGCTCCTGGTACAGGAAAAACTTTGCTTGCTAGGGCTGTGGCGGGGGAGGCTGGAGTAGCATTCTTTTCTATTTCCGGTTCTGAATTTGTAGAGATGTTTGTTGGAGTTGGTGCAAGTAGAGTAAGAGATTTGTTTTTGATGGCGAAGAAGATGTCTCCTGCTATTATTTTTGTGGATGAAATAGATGCTGTTGGAAGGGTTAGAGGAGTTGGTGCAGGAGGAGGGAATGACGAAAGAGAGCAAACTCTAAATCAGATATTGGTAGAAATGGATGGTTTTGAACCAAATGAAAAGGTTATTGTTATGGCTGCAACAAATAGGCCAGATGTTTTGGACCCTGCTTTACTTCGTCCAGGAAGATTTGATAGAAGAGTAACTTTGGATTTACCAGATAGGGGTGATAGAGAAGAAATACTGAAAGTTCATGCTGTAAAGAAACCTCTTGCTGAAGATGTAAATTTGGCTGTCATTGCTGAAAGAACACCAGGTTTTTCTGGGGCAGATTTGCACTCTCTTATGAACGAGGGAGCAATATTGGCTGCTAGGGAAAACAGAACACAAGTTTCTCAATATGATTTGATTCGTTCTATTGAAAAAGTTATGCTCGGTCCAGAAAGAAAGAGCCATATCCTTTCAAAGAAAGAAAAAGAAATTACAGCCTATCATGAGGCGGGCCACGCTGTTCTTGCATCAATACTTCCTTATGCTGATCCTGTTCACAAAATATCTATCATTTCTAGAGGTAGAGCTGCTGGGTATGTTTTGAAACTTCCGTTAGAAGACAGAAAATTACAATCTAAGAAAGAGTTTCTAGATGATATTGCAGTATCTTTAGGTGGATATGTTACAGAAAAGTTATTATTTGAAGATTTAACTACAGGTCCATCAAATGATTTACAGGTTTCAACAGCTTTGGCTAGAGAAATGGTTACAAAATATGGTATGTCTGAAAAACTTGGACCAATAGCTTTGGAAGGACAAGGAGGAAAAGTTTTGTTTGGAAGAGGAGTAGAAGAAAAAGCTTTTTCTGAAAAAGTGGCGGCTGATATTGATGCAGAAGTTTCAAAAATAATGAAAGAGGCAGAAGAAAAGGCTCACAAAATAATTATAGAAAACAGGAAGCTTTTGGATAGTATAGCTATAAAACTTATGGAAGTTGAAACGATAGAAAGAGAAGAATTTGAAAATCTTTTGATTGCAAATGGCGTGACACCAAAAAAGAAGCTTGATATAGAACACCAAGACTAGTTGGTTTTGGGATTTATCCCGTAGTATATTTGTATAACAAATTCACTACGGGATTGATTTTATTTTTAGACAGGAGTAATATTTTCAAAGGAGGCACTAATAGTGATAGAAAAATGCCAGAAACCCACAGGTCACGGGACCTGTGAAGGGGAATTAAAAGAACACCTTTCTGCCGAAGGGGGAAAATTTTTTATTCACACTGCATGTGTGAATTGTCACAGTAAACCATGCGAGCCGTTTGAGCTCAAAGGACAACCACCAGAAAGATTACCTGAGCAACAGCTTTCACTTGAGCTCAAGTTTTCTTTCTAAACAAAAGGCCGGATTTTATCCGGCCTTTCAACTACTTACCCCAACGCCATCTCGGCTTTTCTCCTGTTCTGTATGCAATACGAATAAAAGTTATTGTTAAAAGAATCATAGGTAAGACTAGTACGAACAAAGCTTCTTTGTCTGTTGAATTTTCATCTAGACTAAATGCTAAAGCTAGTATTACTCCTATGTATACTATTGTTACAAGCCATCCTTCCCAAGAAGCTGGATACCAGCCCCAACCAAATCTTTTGGCTTTGAACCATAGTTTTTTATTTTGCTTTTCTTCTTCCATGTCTATATTATAACCCTTTTTTATTTTTTGTAATTATGGTATTTTAATGTAGTTAATATTAGAGGTTAGCCCCACCGTCGATTGCTAAGGCAGGCTATGGCGGACACAGTCAGTTGTTTAAAGTTAGATATATTGCACGTATAGCTCAGTTGGTAGAGCAGTCGTCTTATACACGACCGGTCCCAGGTTCGAATCCTGGTACGTGCACACGTAAGTACAAAGCGTAGCTTTGTATTAAGGATTCGAACGGTTTGTCGGTTTACAAACTCACCAGAGTTTGTCGACAAACCGGTGCCCAGAAATTTTTGAGTGGCGACGAAAAAATTTCGAGGGAGAGTCCTGGTGCTCAGTACTGACCCTGTAAGGGTCGAATCCTGGTGTGCCTTTTTAAAATCATCTGTATAATACCCCTATGAACGACATTTCGCCTATTTGGCAGAAACTGCAAGAAAACAATTTCAAAATCTCAACAGACACCAGAAAAGACCTTGTTGGATCTGTCTATTTTGCTCTAAAAGGAGAAAATTTTGATGGAAACAATTTTGTAAAAGAAGCTCTATCTAAAGGAGCTATCGCCTCTGTCACAGATAATCCAGAAAAAGTAGGGGATAAAATATATTTAGTTTCTGATGTTTTAGAAACTTTGCAATTTGTAGCCAACAAATACAGAAAAGAATTTAATATTCCAATAATAGTTATAGGAGGATCAAATGGCAAAACAACCAGTCGAGAACTTGTAGGAGAAGTTTTGAAAACAAAATACAAAACTTATGTAACAAAAGAAAACTTAAATAATCACATAGGACTTCCTCTTTCTATTTTGCAAATACCAAAAGATTCTGAAATTGGTGTTTTTGAAATAGGCGCAAATCATAAAGGTGAACACACAAAGCTTTTAAAAATACTAGAGCCCACAATAGTTGTGGTTACAAATAATGGAATGGATCATTTAGAGGGTTTTGGTTCTCCAGAAGGTGTCCGAGAAGCAAACAAAGAAATATACAATTGGGCCTATGAAAATGAAGTCCTAGCCTTTGTTAACAAAAATTTAGAAGATTTAGTAGAGGATTCTTATAAACTAAAAAGGATTTTGTATCCGGAATTTGAACTTTCTTATTCAAATGAAAAATATTTGAAAATAAATTTTGAAGAAAATGATTACGTTACAAATTTAATAGGGGATTATAATATTTCAAATATACAACTCACTCTTTCTTTGGCTAAGTATTTCAACATAGACCTACATCAAGCTTTAGAAACTTTATCCCAATTAAAACCATTTACAAAAAGGTCAGAACTTTTGGAAAAAGATGGAAATACTTTTGTTTTGGATTGTTACAATGCAAATCCTTCTAGCATGAAATTATCTTTGGAAAGTTTTGCAAAATCTTTTCAAAAACCAAAGGGTGTTATTTTAGGTGATATGCTTGAGCTAGGAAAATACTCAAAAGAAGAACACAAAAAAATAGTAGATCAGGTAAGGGAATACAATTTTGATACAGTGATTTTTGTTGGACCAAATTTTAAGGAAGTTTTAGATGATTCATTTGAGTATAAATGGTTTACTAACTCAGAAGAAGCTAAAGAGTGGTTTAATAGAGAGGATTTTAAAGGATTCACTTTTCTTTTGAAAGGTTCTCGAGGGATTAAAATTGAGCAAATTCTAGATATGTGATTTAATGTGAGAGGAGGCAGTATGCCAGTACCTTATTGTAATTCCTGCGGGCAAGCGCCCGCAGTCACTTCCGAAGGGGAGTGTGCTGTTTGCTACGAAGGATTGATGAAGAAATTTAAAAAATTTTCTTCATCAGAACCAGAAGAACAACCAGTTTACAAACTGGAAACCAAAGCGGAGGAATAACCTCCGCTTTTATCATTCCATATGAATTTCTTCTTTTATAGATTCAATGTATTTTTTTATTGAGGGGTATTTTGAAAGAGTGGGATCTTTTTCTACTATTTCGGTTGCTTCTTTTCTGGCCAATTCTACAAGTTTTATGTTTTTTAATCCTTCCATTGCAACATCAGATACACCCCATTGTTTTCCACTATAAAGTGTTCCTGACCCTCTTTGGGATAAATCAAACTCAGCTAGTTCAAAACCATTTTTGGCTTCAGTCAAAGCTTTTAGTCTTTCTTTGGTTTTTTGACTTTTACTTTCTGTGAAAACATAACAATAAGCTTGGTGGTTAGATCTTATAACTCTTCCTCTTAGTTGGTGAAGTTGAGAAAGTCCAAATCTTTCTGCACCTTCTATTATTATCATTGTTGCATTTGGTACATTTACTCCAACTTCTACTACAGAAGTAGCTACCAAGATGTCGGTCTTTTTATTTGAAAATTTTTCCATAACCTTTTCTTTTTCAAGAGGGGTCATCTTGGAATGTAATATATCTATAGAATAATCTTTGAAAACATCCTGCTTTAGTCTTTTGGCTTCTTCTACAACTGACTTGGCATTCAGTGCCATTTCTTTTGTAGGGTCTGGTTCATTTATTCTTGGACATATTACATAAAGCTGTCTTCCGTTTTGGAGTTCTTTTTTTATTTCATCATATGTATTTTTTCTTTCGGTGGGTAAAATAATTTTTGTGATGACAGGTTTTCTACCTAGAGGCATTCCTTCAAGAAGCGTTAGGTCTAAATCTCCGTATATTGTTAGGGATAGTGTTCTAGGTATAGGAGTGGCTGTCATTGAAAGTAGATGAGGAGTCAATTCATTTTTTTGGGTTAATTTTTGTCTCTGCATTGTCCCAAAACGGTGCTGTTCATCTATAACAACGTAGGCCAAGTGTTTAAACTTAACAGTTTTTTGTATTAATGCATGAGTTCCGATTAAAATAGGGACTTCTCCATTTGCCACCCATTTTAAAAGTTGAGGTTTGGATATTTTGGTAGGTTTGTTTTTGTCTATTTTGGAAGGGAATATTTTACATTCACTTCCTGTTATAAGGCCAATTTTTATAGGTAGATGTTTAAAGTAAGATATAAAATTTTCGTAGTGTTGTTTGGCCAAAATTTCAGTAGGGACCATATAAGCGCTTTGCAGGTTACCATAATCTTTATTTTCAGGCCTTGTTTTTGTTATGGCAAATATTGTTGTTGCGGCTATGGCTGTTTTTCCAGACCCAACATCTCCTTCAAGTAGTCGAGACATTGGATAATCTTTATTGAAATCTGAAATGATAGTGTTTATTCCATTTATTTGAGAATCAGTTGGTTTAAACGGGAATTTTTTAATAAATTCTTCTAATAATTTTTTATCAGGAATTATTTTGAAAGATTTTTTATCTTTCCAAGAAGCTCTTTCTTTTTGTTTTTTGATCTGGATAAAAAATATTTCTTGGAATGCAAATCTTTTTCTTGCCGAAAGGGCATCCTCTGTTTTTTTTGGTGTATGTATCCATATGATAGATGTTTTTAAATTTGGTAGGTGGTATTTGTTTAAAATTTCTTCTGGGATAGGATCATTTATTTTTTCCAATATGCCATTACTAAATATTTTTTGTATAGCGAAATATATCCACTCCGAAGTTATTCCTTTGCTTTCTGGATAGACTGGATAGAGAGAGTGCTCATCATGACCTACTCCAAATAATGATTCTCCGACTGCAGTAGGAATAGTTTTTACACTTTCTATTTTTGGGTTGCTTAAGTAAAGAAAACCTTTTCTTTCTGTCACTTTTCCTTCAACCCTAACCAATTGTCCTTCATGGTGCATTTTTGCTATATAGGGCTGATTGAACCAAATAGACTTTATGCTTCCTGTGTCGTCTGTGATTGTGGCTTCAGACATGGGGATTTTCTTTATAAAAGCTTTTGATGTTTTTAGTCCAGATATTTTTCCAAATATGGTAGCATTTTCTCCTTTAGATAAAGTTTCTATGTTTTTGACTTGGCTGGTATCGCCGTATCTTACAGGGAAGTGGTATAACAAATCTTCTAAGGTTTCTAAGCCAAGTTTTTTGAGAGCCTTTTTTTGTATCTCAGATAATCTAAATTCTTTTATCAATACTGAATCGAGTTCCATAATCTGTTATTCTACTATAAAAATAAAATAAAGACCCTTAAGGGTCTTTATTTTATTTACTGCACAATTTCTGGATTTTGGTCATTTACATCACTTCCATCTGGACATAGTTGGAATTGACAATCTGGACCCTGTCTCCCTACATAAGAACCATCTGGGCACATTCTAGCGTCCATGGTACACATTATTTCATCTGTTCTACTTGGTATTTCGCTAACAGGTGAGCTATCTTTTGTAAAATATTCATAACCTCCCCACAAGGCTAATAATATTATTATAAGTATTATTATTTTTTTCATTTTTTTATTTTACTATATTTTAATTTATTTCAAAGGGAATTTTTTGGCCAGTTTTATAACTTCTTTACTCTTATTTTCTCCACCTTTAAGTATATCAAATATTAATTTGGCTACTATTTTCATTTCTTTTTCTTTCATTCCTCTTGTGGTCATAGCCGGGGTACCTATTCTTATTCCAGAAGTTTCTGTTGGAGGTGTTTTGTCATAAGGGAACGCTTCACGGTTTACTATTATTCCCATTTTTTCTAATCTTTCTTCAGCTTCTCTACCTGAGATCCCAAATGATTTTATTGTGTTTACGTTTGTTAAATGAGTTTCTGTTTTGCTAGACCACATAACACAACCTAGATCTTTTAGTTCATTATGTATTGTTTTTGAATTTTTTATTACTTGGTCTATGTATTTTTTAAACTGGTTTGAATCCACTTCTTTCAAAGATTGGGCTTTTGCCGAAATGGTGTGCATATGCGGTCCACCCTGAAGTTTGGGGAATATAGTGCGGTCTATTTTTTTAGCCAAGTCTTCTTTATTTGTCATTATTATTCCTCCACGGGGACCACGAAGAGTTTTTTGGGTTGTTGTTGTTATAATGTCGGCAAACTGACTAGGGTTTTTATGTTTACCTCCAGCTATTAATCCTGATAGGTGAGCTATATCTGCCAAAAGGAATGCTCCAACGTGATCAGCTATTTGTCTAAATCTTTTCCAATCAATAGAAATCGGGTAGGCACTTGTCCCAGCTATTATTAGTTTTGGTTTAAATTTTTTAGCTAGTTTTAGTATATTTTCATAATCAAAAAGACCTTCTTCATTTACTCCATAATGTTCAAATTTCCAGATTTTTGAGGTTATACTGGCAGGGGAACCATGAGTTAAATGTCCTCCACAATCAAGTCTAGGAGCCAATATTTTATCTCCTTGTTCTAAGATTGAAAAATAGGCAGCTAAATTTGCATTGCTACCTGAGTGAGGTTGAACATTGGCAAACTTTACTTTAAAAACTTTTTTAGTCAGTTCAATTGCAAGTATTTCCATCTCATCTATATTTTGACAACCTGCGTAGTACCTTTTTCCTGGGTATCCTTCAGCGTATTTTGAAGAAAAAATAGAAGCAGAAAGACTCCTTACTTCTTTGCTAGGGTAGTTTTCAGAGGCAATTAGATTTATTGTTTCATTTTGTCTTCTTTCCTCTGAGGTGATAATGGTTTTTATGTCTTTTTTCATACTGGGCTATTATATCAGATTTTATTTTATTTATTTTGTGTTAGAATTTTAGAGGAAAGGGGTGTTTTTTGTCTCAAAATCACAAACCAAGGCGTCGCCCAAGGTGTCCTTGGAGAAAAGAACAGGAAAAACCAAAAGAGGAGGTGTCACCTCCAGAAAATAAACAAACAAAGTAAACTAAAAAGCGACGGGAGGCCGTCGCTTTTTCTATACTCTGTTTTGTCTTTCAGATTTTATAACTTCACCTGTAATAGCATCTATTTCTACCATCATATATGAATCTGTTGGACCAAGTGACATTTCAATTTTCCAAACGTTTTTCTCCAAAATTCTTAATCTTGCTTCTGGCATCGGAGCGTTAGCTTCTTTTGCTACCTCCAAAGCTTTTTTAACAGCAACATATTCAGGTATCTTGTTTGTTGATGGGGCTTTTTCAATTGTTACTTTTATTTTTTCTCCATCTCTTTCTAGAAGTCTAATAAGGTAATCATGATAGTATTGTGAGTTAAACTGTGAGCTTAGGGCAAATCTGTATTTATCTTCTTTTTCTAAGGCTGTAAATTGAGGATATGTGTATTCATCTTTATTGCCTTGGAAAGATGGGGGAGGAAGTTGAAGGTTATTATAGGTCAAGGTTAATTCTCCCATTTTTGCCGTTTCTCCAGGGGACATTTCAAAAGGTGTGTTTGGGCTAACTTCTTTCATGGGTTCATTTGTTAAGGATGCAGTTTTTGTTTGTCCAAAAAAGAAGAAGGCTGAAATAACAATAACTATTAAAATAAATATAAATAAGATAAACATAGGATTTTTCATATACTAATTGTATGAAAAATGAGAAAGTTTGTCTAACTTTGCTGTGAACTGTGTATAGGTTTTATTAATACATTCAAAAAGGTATATAATTAACCAAAAGGTATTATTAATATAATAACATGAAAAAAATCCACAATAAATTATTAGAATCTAGCAAACTTTATTCAAGTATTCATAATAATGAAAATTACAATAAAGTTCACTGGGGTTTGTTTTTGATTACATCAACATTATTATCTTTTGTATTACTCTACGCTATAGACATAGGATCTTTATATGAGGAAAGGAATCTTCTTGCTAATGTTATAGCAACCGAAGAAACTTCAGATGAAAATATAACAGTTCCTCCTTTTAAGAAAATTGAGGATTATAATGTTGTCATATTAAATTTAGTCAATGAAGTAAAATTAGCCCCTGCTAATAAAAAACCAGTTGCAGCCAAAAGAATAAATGAGTATGTCCTGCTAAGGAAAGACTTGGTATTGGACAAGATGAAAAATGACCCGGATTATGTATTGAGTAATACTTTGTCATCAAATGTTGTTAAGGGAGGGTCAGCTGATGCAATAAAAAATTTGGAAGAAAGGAAAAAGGTTTCAGGAAAATTCGAGTACCTAGTTGTCCACTATGGGGATTATGACACAGGATTTTCTGTAGATGAATTTTATTTGACTGAAGAGAAAACAAATAAAAGATATAAAGTTTATATGAAAGGTGAGCCAAACCTTATGACTGATGATCTTGTAACTATAGATGGTGTTGTTTTGGATGATAATATTGCAACAAGTGAAAACTTAATAAATTTGATATCTTCTCCTAACAGAAGTAAAGGTGTCTCTGTTAATCAAAAAGACTCTAAATTAGAGAAATTTTTTTCAAAAATATCTAGTTTGTTTAAGTTAAATAAGGCAGAAGCTCAAACTACAACACCTGTAAAAAAGAAGTTGGCAGTTATACTTATCAATTGGCAGAATGATACTAGGACATCATTTACAGTAGATAGTGCGAGGGCTACTATTTTTACAAATCCAAATTCAGCTAGAGCATATTATAGAGAAAATTCTTTCGGTAAAATGGATTTGGTAGGTAAAAACAATACTGATGGTGATGTTTATGGTTATGTAACAATTCCTTACGATAATACTAGCTGTAGTTCAATGTATAGAACATGGTCCAATGCAGCTGATACTCAATTAAGAAATTCTGGCGTAGATTTGACTGGTTATGATATGAAAATGTATATATTTCCATACCTGTCTTCTTGCGGTTGGTCTGGGTTAGGAAATATTGGAGGAGCACCTGCTTCTTCATGGATAAATACCACTGCACAGGGTACTATAATGCACGAAATAGGACACAATTTAGGTGCTCATCATGCAAGTTCCTGGTCTTGTACTGAAGGAGGTGTTCCTGTTTCTATAAGTGAAAATTATAATTGTAGCTTAGGTGAGTATGGAGATATGTATAATGTAATGGGTAGATCTAGTAGTTGGAAACATATGAGCAACTATAATAAAGGAACTACCGTCTATTCTTTAAATTGGCTAAATTCAACAAACACAAAAACTTTAGATAGAAACTCTGGTGGTAATTATACTTTGGTTCCAATTGAATCTTCTTCATCAGGGATACAATCTCTTAGGATCCCAAGAAACATTGGATCAGATGGTAAACCTCTTGATTATTATTATGTTGAATTCCGTCAACCAATAGGTTTTGATGCAAATATCAGTTCTTATGCTACAAATGGATTAATAATAAGAATTGCTTCAGATTACAATGTTGTTGATAAAAGTAAGTTGATAGATACTGTTCCTAGTACAAGTGTATTTGACGATGCTCCTTTGGCAGTAGGTAGGACATTTACAGACTCATCAAAGTCTATAAGTATTACAAATGTTGCTGTTGCTACTACTGGGGCAACTGTAAATGTAACTTTTGGTGAATTGCCATGCACTCAGACAAATCCTTCTTTTACCATGACACCTACCTCAGCTTCTCTTTTTGCCGGCCAATCCACATCATTTAGTTATACACTTAAAAATAACAATTCTTCAAATTGTCCAAATCAGACATATTCTGTAATACCTACTTTACCTTCCGGATTTACACAGACACCTAGCTCAATAAGTCATTCTTTGGCTAGCGGTCAATCCATAACAGGATCTTTGATAGTTACTCTTCCTACTACTTTAACAGGGACGTCTTACACAATCACTCAAACAGCCCAAAATAGCTCATTTACTAGTTACAAAACATCTGCATCTGCATCTATTAGTGTTCAGACTTCAGATGTCACTCCTCCTGTTGTAAAAATAAGCAAACCTACAAATGGAACAACTGTATCTAGAGGAAAGGTAAGCATAAGCTCAACGGCTTCGGATTCTAGTGGAATATCTCAAATTGTAGTTAAATTAAATGATGTTGTTTTGAAAAATTGTTACAACACAACAAGGTGTGATGCTAGTGTATCTGCAAATAACTTATCTGCAGGAACACACACCATAAAAGTTGAAGCTTTTGATAAAGCTGGTCCGGTCTCAAATTCATCTGAAACATCCGTTTCTATTATTAAAAATGCGGCAGATTCTGGGGGAGGAGGTGGAAAAAATAGATAATAGAAAAAATAAAACACCCTTAGGGTGTTTTATTTTTGGCGGAGACGCAGGGATTCGGTCACAAGTTTCTAATTCGCTCCGCTCATAAGAACTTTCGACCCCGACTCGGCGACAAGCCTCGCTTTGCTCGCTTGTATACCGCCTCCGTCTTTCTCATCCCTAACTTCTACCGACATCAGATTTTGTTGAGATGTACTCAACTCAATCTGCTGTTGCGGAGACGCAGGGATTCGAAACTTACAGTTTCAGTACCCCAATTGGGTATTTTATTTCGTAAGCTCATAAAATACCTCAATCGGGCTTCGAATCCTCGCGACGGTTTTGATTACAAAACCTGCTCTACTAAATTTAACTTTGTTAAATTTCTCCTGCGGAGACGCAGGGATTCGAACCCTGGAGGGCTTTTAGACCCTGCCTCGTTAGCAGTGAGGTGCTTTCGACCACTCAGCCACGTCTCCATAATTATTTAATGTTTAACAAGTATTTTATTCTTTCTCGTCCTTTTCCTGACTTTAAAAACTTTTCTTCTCTTATCGCATCATCTTTTTTATTAAAAGCTTCATAATAAACTAGTTCCCAAGGTCCATTTTCACTAGTAAATTTTGAATTTCCAGAACAATGTTCTTTAACTCTTCTTTTCAAGTCAGAAGTTAAACCTTTGTATAGTTTTGAATTTATTTTGCTTTTTAATATGTATACATAATACATATGACTATTAATGTTAGAAAAGTTTTCGACCACTCTCCGCCCGAGGCGGATCAGCCTTGGGCTGAAGCCAACTCTCCAATAGGTAACAGATTATCATATTAATGAGCTATGGTAAATCCAAAAACATCTTTTGCACCAGCTTCCATCAGGGTTTTTTTGGCTTCAATTAGGGTACTACCAGTTGTTGTTACGTCATCTATTAAAAAAACATAGTAATTATTAACCTTAGGATTTGCCCTAAAACAATCTTTTAGGTTTTTTAATCTTTCTTCTTTACTTTCACTTCTACTTTGTTTTTGGGTATCTTTTATTTTTTCTAACCATTGAGGTGCATATAAAAGCTTTCTTTCATTATCATTTGCTATTATTGCTTTTGCTATTATTTCGCTTTGGTTAAAACCTCTTTCAAATTTTCGTAGGGGATACATGGGGACGGGTATTATTGTAAAAATAGCATCATTGTCGAATATAAGCATATCTGATATTTGAGCTATTATCGAGTCATACATTATCTTACCTATGTATTCTATTGGTTTTGTATTTTGCCTATATTTAAGTTCCCAGATTATCGATCGAACGATTTCATTTTTGTATTTAAAAATAGAAAAAATCCAATCAAATTTTTCCAAATTTTCTGCTTTAGGTAGAGAGTTTATGTCTTCTGTTGATAAGGAGTTTATTTTTTGGAAATCTGACCTATTTGGGAAGATTGAATCTAGTACTTTGGATACAAAATCCTTTATACTTTTCAACATATATATATTATACAACCATATGCTGTGGTATACTAATTAATGAATATGGCGAATTTTTTCACCAAGCTTTTTAATAGGCAGAGTCCAAGTGTTATTGGTCTAGATATTGGTACATCTTCATTGAAAGTTGTGCAACTTTCTAGAAAAAACGGAAGGGCTATCTTAGAGACTTATGGAGAGCTTTCCTTGGGTCCTTATGCAAAAGGTAGTGTAGGAGAGGCAACAAATCTTCCTTTGGACAAAGTTATAGAGGCAATTAATGATTTATTAGTTGAAAAAGAAGTAAATATAACATCAAGAGTTGCTGGACTCTCAATCCCTTTTGCCTCCAGTTTAGTTTCTGTTATAGATTTTCCAGTGGTTCCAATTAAAGAATTATCAAATATGGTTCCTATTGAAGCCAGGAAGTATATCCCGGTTCCAATGTCTGAAGTTGTTATAGATTGGTCACTGATTCCACAAGATAAAAATCCTGAATCAGATCCAAATCAAAAAATGGGTCTAGATGGTAGACCAATACCACCAAGATTAGAGGTATTGGTTGTGGCTTTGCATAATTCAACTATAGAAAAATATAAAAAAATAACTACTCAAAGTGGTTTGCAGGCTGATTTTTTTGAAATAGAAATATTTAGTACAATGAGGTCTGTTTTGGATCAAGATGTTACTCCTGTGATGATTTTGGATATGGGGGCAATGACGACTAAAATTTATATAGTAGAAAAGGGGATACTTAGAGCTTCTCATACGATAAACAATGGGTCTTATAATATAACTCAGGCTTTATCTAAAGCATTAGGTATTTCGTTTGCTGAAGCTGAAATAATGAAGAGAGAAAAAGGCCTATCTCTTTCTCCAGAAAATATGGGGATAAAAGATGTTATTACTGTGACTTTAGATTATATATTTTCAGAAGCAAATCGGGTTGTTCTGGCTTATGAAAAAAAATACAGTAAAAATGTAAGCAAGATATTTTTGGTAGGAGGGGGAAGTGCTTTGATTGGTATAAAAGATGTTGCTCAAAAAAGCTTTCAGACAGAGGTTATAAGCGGAGATCCTTTTTCAAAAGTTGTCACTCCGGCTTTTCTAGAAGATATTTTAAGACAAACAGGTCCTCAATTTACTGTAGCTGTTGGTTTAGCCTTGAGAAAGTTACAGGAAGTGGAATAACTTTATAGCATTTTGTTTTTGTGTGTAATATAATTTAGTAAAGTATGGAACCTAAATTTCAAACATCGTTCATTCCTAAAAATACAATATCTCCAAGAGAAGATTCTTTTAAAAGAGTCAAATCTTTTAATTTGTTTTCTACTGTAGCAACTATCCTATTTATTCTTACGTTGGGAGCTTGGGGAGGTTTGTATTTTTATAAAAATAATTTAAACAATGAAATTGTTAGATTGAAGCAGGATATAGCAGACACCAGAGAAGCTTTTGAGCCTGAAACAATAAATGAACTTATTGATTTTAGTAACTCAATTAAATCAACAAATCAGTTACTACAAAACCACATATCTGTATCTGCATTATTTGATTCTCTACAATCATTAACAGTTAGACCAATACAGTTCATTGAATTTTCTTATTCAGAAATAAGTGGTCAAGTTTTAGTAGAGATTGTTATGCAAGGTGCTAGTTATGCAGCTTTTGCTCAACAATCCGAAATTTTTAAAAACCAAAGTTTTATTATAAACCCAGAGTTTTCAGATTTTATCGTAACAGAATCGGGAGCGGTAGAAGCTAATTTTAGTGCCATAATAGATAAAAGTATATTATCTTATGAAAAAAATTTAGTAGATAATATTGTTTCTTCGGAGAATACAGAAATCATAGTTAATGAGAGTGAATTAATAGAGGAATAAAATTATGAAATCAACCTTAACACCATTTATTATAATCATCATATGTATAGCTGCATACTATATGTATATTTCTCCTTTATATGCAGAAATGCAATTAACCAGAGAAGAAAAAAATAAGTATGCTGATGTATTAGATAAAGCCAAAAATATATCTCAAAAAAGAGAGGAATTGCTTGGTCAATACAATTCTATATCATTAGAAGATATAGAGAAAATGAAAAAAGTTGTACCTCCTACTTTTGATGGTCCAGGTTTGGTCAATGATTTGAATTATTTAGCTTCAAGATATAATACCTCTATAGATTCTTTTAATTCAAATATACCAGAAGAAAATAGTTCTCAGGCTCAACTAGAAGATTCTAACTTATCTCCCTTTAAAAAAGTTAGAATAACCTTTGATATTAGTAGTACCTATCCTCAGTTTATAAGTTTTTTGAAAGATCTGGAGTCAAATGTTCAGATTATAGATGTTTATTCAGTTTCTATATCTGCCGGTAGTGATGATCAAAATTCATCAGTCTTAAATTTTTCGGTCGAAGCTAACACATATATTTTACGTTAAACATATGGCATTATCACAAACACAAAAAGCAACAATAGCAATATTTATGTTTGGAATAGCGGGGTTTATAATATACAACTCTTTCTTTAAAAGTGCGCCTGTTCCAACAGATCAATTAACCTCGGAAGCTGACCAGACTACACAAGATATAATACAATTAGCTGAAACATTTGATATGACAGTTATAAATGCCTCTGTTTTTTCAAGTCCTTTGTTTAGAAGCCTTCGTGAGCCGGGGTCACCTAGGAGTCAAGAAATTCAAGGTAGAGACAATCCGTTTTCTCAGTTCGGTAGATAATTATTTTGTTTTTTTTAATAATATAGTTTATGGATATTTTAAACCTATTACTCCAAAAGGGAAAAATTTCAGATGATCAGTTAAAACAGGTCAGTAAAGAATCTGCTAGACTTGGTTTAACTCCTGAACAAGTTTTAATACAAAAAGGATTTTCTGCTTCAGATATTTTGGAAGTGCAAGGAGAGTATTTAGGTGTACCAACAAGAAACATGGAAGGTAAGGATGTACCAGGTAAGATTTTGGAGTACATACCAGAAGAATCAGCATCTCATTATCAATTTATTCCGATTGGTGTAGAAGATGGAGTTTTGGAGGTTGGGATGGTTAATCCTGACAATATTGAGGCCAGAGATGCTTTGAATTTTATTTCAGCAAAATTAGAAATGCCTTTTAAGATATTTTTAATTTCTGAAACAGATTTTAATAAAATATTTTCTTCATACAAGGGTTTGACGGGTGAAGTTTCTAAGGCGTTGTCTGAACTAGAAACAGAACTAAAAATAGAGGAAGAAGTTAATAAAAAGAAAAAAGGAGATGATAATGATGATGAAAGTCATGATTCTGGAGATTCTCCGGATTCTGGGGATTCTGGTGGGAAAGATGGAAAAATAAATGAAGATGCTCCTGTTACAAAAATTGTGGCTACTATTTTGAGATATGCAACAGATGGAAACGCTTCCGATATTCACATAGAACCCTGGAGAGAAAATGTGAAAGTTAGATTTCGTGTAGATGGTGTTATGAACACAAGTTTGGTTCTACCTTCCAAACTCCATTCAGCTGTTGTGGCTCGTATAAAAATCCTTTGTAATATGAGACTTGATGAAAAAAGAAAACCTCAGGATGGTCGTTTTACAGCAAGAATAGAGGGTAGGAAAATTGACTTTCGTGTCTCTACTTTTCCTTCGTATTTTGGAGAGAAAATTGTGATGAGAATTTTGGATCAGGAAAAAGGAGTTAGACCTCTTGATAAGCTGGGTCTTTCTAAAAGTAACTTGGAAAAAATTCATAAAGCAATAGAAAGACCATATGGACTAATTCTTATTTCTGGTCCAACTGGTTCGGGAAAAACAACAACTCTTTATGCCATGCTAAATGAGCTTGATAGAGAACATCAAAATGTTCTTTCTTTGGAAGATCCCGTTGAGTACAACATGGAAGGTATTTCACAGTCACAAATAAGACCAGAGATAGGGTATACTTTTGCCTCAGGACTTCGTACAACTCTACGTCAAGATCCAGATATAATTATGGTTGGTGAGATTCGAGATAAAGAAACTGCTCAGTTGGCTATACAAGCGGCTCTTACAGGACACTTGGTATTTTCTACTATTCACACAAACTCTGCTGTTGGAGTTATTCCAAGACTTATAGATATGGGTGTAGATCCTTATCTTATTGCACCAACCCTGATACTAGCTATTGCTCAGAGACTTGTTAAAGGTCTTTGTCCTGGAGCAGGTAAGGCTATACCTGTTGAGGGGGCTATACAAATGATGGTAGAGAAACAATTTGCTGATTTGCCAGAGAAATATAGAAATCAATTAGAGTTTACAGATTCTGTTTACGAAGCTTCTGGGACTTCAGATTGTCCAAATGGAACAAGAGGCAGGTTGGCTGTTTTGGAGGTTCTGGAAATGGATAAAGAGTTAGAAAGTGTTGTTTTGAAAAATCCTACAGAAATTGAAATTACTAAATTGGCTAGACAAAAGGGAATGCTCTCAATGAAAGAAGATGCAATACTTAAAGCAATGCACAAGGAAATTCCTTTTGAAGAGGTAAATACGTTATAATTAACTTATATGACAGAAAAAGAAAAAACAAAAATAATGCTTGTAGATGACGATAGTTTTCTTTTGGATATGTATTCTTTGAAATTCAAGAAAGCAGATCTGGATGTGACTGTTGTTTCAAGCAGTATAAATGCTTTAGATAAACTAAGAGCAGGAGAGGAGTATGACATAATTGTTTTGGATATAATAATGCCAGGAATGGATGGTATAGAGCTTTTAGAAAATATTAGAAAAGAAAAACTTTGCCCAGAGGCTATTGTGGTTATGCTTACAAATCAACCAGATGAGGTGGATAAAGCAAAAGAGCTTGGTGTTGCTGGTTATATTGTAAAAGCGACAACTATACCTTCAGAGGTTGTTGATCAGGTTGTTTCTATTTATAAAGATAATAAAAAATAAATGACTGCTGATTATAAAAAAGTTTTAGAAAATTTAATACAAATTGTTTTGAAAGAAGATGCTTCAGATTTGCATCTTTCTGAAGGTAAAGCTCCTATTATCCGTGTTGCCGGGTCTTTAATACCAATAGTTAAACATGAGGTTATAACAAAAAATGATATAAAGGGAATTTTGGAGGAGCTTTTGGATGAGCCAAAAAAGGCTAAGTTTTTAAATGATAAAGCTATAGATTTTTCTTATCAGTATAAAGAAGATGCAAGGTTTAGGATCAATGTATTTTTCCAGTTAGGTAAAGTTGGTATTGCTATGCGTCTTATTTCAAACAGAATAAAAACTTTAGAAGAACTAAAGCTACCTTCTATCTTAGAAACTTTTACAACAAAACAACAAGGATTTTTCTTGGTTGTTGGTCCTACAGGGCAAGGTAAAAGTACCACTTTGGCAGCAATGATAGATATGGTCAATGAAAGAAGATTAGAACATATAATAACTATAGAAGATCCTGTAGAGTATATATTTGAAGATAAAAAATCTTTGGTTGACCAAAGAGAAGTTAGGGAAGATACACCAGATTTTGCTCAAGCCTTGAAAGATCTTTTTAGACAAGATGTTGATGTGGTTATGATAGGTGAAATGAGAAATCCTGAGACAATAGCTACAGCTGTGACTGCTGCTGAAACAGGACACTTGGTGTTTTCTACATTGCACACAAATAATGCTGCTCAAACCATTGCTCGTATAATAGACTCTTTTCCAGGAGAACAACAAAACCAAATTAGGGTTCAGCTCTCATCAAGTTTACTCGGAATATTTTCTCAAAGATTGATACCAAGAGTTTCTGGAGGATTGATACCAGCATGTGAGCTTTTGATAAACAATAATGCTGTAGCCAACTTGATTAGAGAAAACAGGATACATGAAATAGGTTCTGTTATAGAAACTGGTTCAGAATTTGGAATGATAGATTTAAACAGGTATCTTACAGAACTAGTTAGACAAGGCGAGATAACTATTGAAAATGCTTACATGTTTTCACAAAATCCAAGGGGATTAGAAAGAATGTTATAATTATTTAGTTATGCTGTATTCTTATAAAGCTTTAAAACAAACAGGTGAGAAAGTAGAAGGAACAATAGAGGCTCCTGGAGCTGATAGTGCTATAGGTTTGCTTCAAAAACAAAACCTTATAATAGTAGATATAAAAGCTCCAGAAGAGAAAAAACCTTTTAATATAGAAATTCCTTTTCTAAATAAAATATCTAATAAAGATATTGTTATATTGTCTCGTCAGATGGCTACTTTATTCCAAGCTCAAGTTTCAGCCTTGAGAATTTTTAGATTGGTAGCTGAACAATCGAGCAATACTTTACTTCAAAAGAATTTATTCCAGATAGCAGATGATTTGCAAGGAGGTTCTTCTATTTCAAATGCTTTGTCCAAACATCCAGACGCTTTTTCTCCTTTTTATGTGAACATGGTCAAAGCGGGAGAAGAATCAGGAAAATTGGATGATACTTTTAATTATCTTGCTGATTATTTGGATAGGACTTATGAAGTAACATCAAAAGCTAAAAATGCCTTAGTTTACCCAGCTTTTGTTATTGCAACTTTTGTTGGCGTTATGATACTTATGCTTACAGTTATTATTCCAAAAATATCTGTCATGCTTACTGAATCAGGACAGGAAATCCCTATTTATACTAAAATCGTTTTAGGTATAAGTAATCTATTTTTGAACTACGGTGTGTTTATGGCTGTAGGTGCTGTTATAATTGGTTTTTTTGTCTGGAAGTATTCTCAAACAGAAGAGGGTGCTTATCGATTAGATGAAATAAAACTTCAGATTCCTTACTTGGGTGATTTGTATAGGAAGCTTTATCTTTCTAGGATTGCTGACAACATGAACACCATGATTATATCTGGTATACCTATACTTAGAGCCTTGGAAATTACAGGAGCGGTGGTAGATAATGCTGTTTATAAAAAAATCATCGATCAAACTTTATATGATGTAAAAAGTGGGGGAACTCTATCTAGTGCTTTTGCTCAGTATAAAGAAATTCCAGGTATAATGGTCCAGATGATAAAAGTTGGAGAAGAGACAGGGGAGCTTGGAAATATTTTAAAAACTTTAGCCAAGTTTTATCAAAGAGAGGTTACTACAGCGGTAGATACTCTTGTCGGGTTGATAGAGCCTATTATGATTGTGGCATTGGGTCTTGGTGTAGGAATACTTCTAGCCTCTGTTCTTATGCCTATTTATAACATTGCTTCTGCTGGAGTATAAAATATTATCAGTTTATTTTACAAAAATGAAAAATAAAGGTTTTACATTGATAGAGTTACTGGTCGTTATAGCTATTATAGGAGTTCTTTCTTCTGTTGTTTTGGCTTCTCTAAACTCGGCTAGACAAAGAGGCGCAGATGCAGCTGTTAAATCAAACCTAAATTCAGTAAGGGCTTCAGCCGAACTTAGGTATGATTTAGATAGTGGGACGTATGATAATGTCTGTGCTGATACTACAGTAACAAGAGCATTGAATGAGGCAAGTCAAACAGGGGCAGGGAACACAACTTCTGATGTTTGCTTTGATAACACATCAAACTGGGCTGCAGCAGCTCCTTTGAAAAGTCAAAACTTGGTAAATGGATCATCAGGTGTAGATTATTGGTGTATAGACAGTTCTGGGGTAGCAAGACTTTCAGATACTGCTCCGACTACAACAAACTGCCCTTAGTGATTATCCACAGGCAACCTTTTTTCTAGCCATTATTAAAGTATAATATAAGTATTCGTTTAAAAAACGACAATCCGTAAAGGATTTTATTATCAGTTTTTATATAAGTTTGTATACAAAATTATTTATGAAAAAAACATATAGTCGCGGTTTCACACTTATCGAACTTCTAGTGGTTATCGCAATCATCGGTATTCTTTCTTCTGTCGTTTTAGCTTCTCTAAACACAGCAAGAGGTAAAGGTGCTGATGCTGCCATTAAATCAAACCTAAACAATATTCGTGCTCAAGCAGAGTTGGTTTATGATGGAGCTAATGGAAGTTATGAAACTGTTTGTGATAACACACAAGTGACTAATGCTGTTAACGCTGCTATAACAGCTGCTGGATCTGCTGGAACACTGGCTACAAGATGTGCAGATTCTGCAACAGCTTGGGCTGCTTGGGTAGAACTAAAAACAGAACCAACAGATTCATGGTGTGTTGACTCTACAGGTCAATCAAAATTGTTAACAACAAATCCGGCTGGAGCTGTTACAGTTTGTCCTTAATCCAAATTATCTTGGTTTAAACCTAACAAAAGACCGGTATCACCGGTTTTTTGTTGTCTAGTTATCACCAATTATATTTTTTAATATCTCTCTAAACATATATAATATATACATGGAGACTTTTCTGTTTTTATATGTTTTTTTCTTAGGAGCTCTGGTTGGAAGTTTTCTAAATGTTGTAGCTTTAAGATATAACAGTGGTATGCCTATTGTTTCCGGTAGGTCTGAGTGTTTTCATTGTTCTTCAAAACTTAAATGGTATGAACTAATACCTTTGTTTAGTTATTTATTTTTGGGAGGCAAATGTAGATCTTGTAAAAGTCAGATATCCCCAAGGTATTTTATTGTGGAAGTTTTGGTAGGACTTCTTTTTGTTGGCGTCGTTATTAGACATCTCTATTATTTGCCAGTTTACAATTCAGTTTTTGAAAACAGTTTTCCTTATATTTTATTTTTATTTTTATCATATATTGTTTCCTTCAGTCTTTTGGTTGTCATAGGTCTGTATGACTTAAAACACATGATTATACCAGATAGATTGGTTTATCTTTTTATATTTATTGCCTCAATCAAACTTATTTTATTTTTAAGCTACAAAATAAATGATTTAAACATTATAGATATTTTTGATGCTTTATCTCCGTTTTTACTTTCTATCCCATTTTATTTACTATGGCTTATGTCAAAAGGTAGATTAATTGGTTTTGGAGATATAAAACTGATATTTGGTATAGGGGCACTTTTGGGATTTGCTATTGGTATTTCAGCTATTATTTTTGCTTTTTGGGTAGGAGCTTTGTGGAGCGTGGGGATGATTATTTTTGATAGAATAAATAAAAGAAAATTTGTTGGTATGAAATCTGAAATTCCTTTTGCTCCTTTTTTAATTTTAGGAACGTTCATTGCCTTTTTTAGTCAGATAGACGTATTTAGTATAGAAAAGTTTATTTCACTTATAGTTTTATAGTATGAAAAATAATTTTAACCAAAAAGGATTTACTCTTATAGAGATGAATATAGTCATAGCTATCGTTGTTTTAATAAGTGCTGTTGTTTTATTTGGCTATAGGGAATTTAGTGACAGATTATCTCTTTCTTCTACTGCCCAGGAAATAGCCATAGCAATAAGAGAGTCTCAGGCTTATGGAGTTTCCGTTAGGGAAACTGGTTCGGGTACTCAGGATTTTGATAATGCTTATGGTATTTATTTTGATATAAGCAATCCAACTGTTTATTATTTGTACGCTGATTTAAATAATGATCAAAAATATGATCATACTAATGATTGTGTTGGGGAGTGTATATCTAAACAACAAATTAGAAATGGAATCTATGTAAGTCAGGTTTGTGGCACACCTTTCAACGGTGCCTCAAATTGTCCTGTCAACCCAAGTGTTATAGGTATTAATATAAGCTTTTTAAGACCTAATCCAGATGCTAAAATAAGATTTACAAATCCAGGTTATGAATTTTTTGGAGGATTATACAAAACAGGAGGTATAGTTTTGAGGTCTCCACTAGGTAATACTGTTACAATAAATATTGAAAACACAGGGCAGATTTCAGTAGATTAAAATTATGTTTAAAAATATAAAAAACAAAAAAGGATTTACACTTGTTGAACTTATGGTTTCTGTCTCAGTTTTCACTTTGGTTATGGTTATATGTATGGGATCAATTTTGACTGTTTTGGATGCCAATCGTAAGTCTCAAAACTTAAGAGCGGTTATGGATAACCTAAATTCTTCTTTAGAAGGTATGACCAGACAAATTAGGTTTGGGGTAAATTACCACTGTGGTACTACTGGTGTTTTAAGTCAGCCAATGGATTGTGCTGGAGGAGCTTCTTCTTTAACCCTTTTATCTCAGACAGGAACACAGGTTACTTATAGTTTATCTGGAGGAAGAATTGTAAGAAATGATGCTGGAGTTGATTATTATGTAACATCTCCAGATATAACAGTAGAAGATCTAACCTTTTGGGTGTTCGGGTCTTCTGTTTATCCAGGAAATTTAAACCAACCGAGAGTAATAATTTTAATTAGAGGTCATTCAGGTCCAGATTTGGACACCAGATCATCTTTTAGCTTACAAACAACTGTTTCTCAAAGGCAAATAGATTTTATATAAAAATGGTAAATAAAAATAAAAAAAATTATACTGTCAGTTATAAAAATAAACTAGGTTTTACTTTAGTAGAAACCTTGATTGCTATTTCTATACTGACCATGTCTATACTTGGGACTTTTACTGCTGTTCAAAACGGTTTAGCAACATCTTCTTTTGCAAAAGATCAGGTAACTGCTTTTTATTTGATTCAGGAAGCTATGGAATATGTCAGAAATATTAGAGATGATAATGGTATAGCAAATCTCTATGCCCTAGAATTTGGCGGAACAGAAGTTAACTGGCTAAATGGGATGTCTGCTGTTCCAGCGGATCCTTGTTATTTTGGAAAAACTTGCATTATTGATTCTCCACTTAAAACAATGACAGCTTGTCCTGGAGGTTTTGGAACCTGTTCTGTTTTGAGGCAAAATTCGACAACAAAACTTTATGGGTATTCTACTTCCGCCGGTTGGATTGAAACAAAATTTAGAAGAGAAATACAATTTGAACAAGTAACCGCAGAAGAGGTTGTTGTAGTTGTTAGAGTTTCTTGGAACAGTGGTCCATTTGGTAAAACAATAACTGTTAGGCAGTCTGTTTTTGATAAAAATTAATTATGAAAGATTTAAATAAAAAAAGAAAAGGATTTACTTTACTTATTTCTATAATAACCACAAGCATACTTTTATTGGTTAGTTTTGTTGTTATCAATATTTCATTAAAGCAACTTATTTTAGTTTATACAGGCCAAGAGTCTCAGCATGCTTTTTATGCGGCAGAGAGTGGTATTGAATGTGCTTTATACTGGGATATAAAAAATCCAGATAATCCTAATTTAAGTGCTTTTTCTACCACTACAGCTGGTGCAATAAGATGTAACGATCAATTAGTAACTTCAAATAGTCAAACTATACCAACAAACCCAAGTCAGTTAAGTAAAATTGGTGGAGGAGGATCGGCAGATCCAAACAGTATATTTTACCTAACATTTTCCAATGGGTCTTGTGCTATAGTAACTGTTATTAAAGAGGCAGATGGAGATACAAATATTCAATCAAGGGGTTATAATACTTGTGATACATCTTCTGGAAGGAGATTTGAAAGAGGAACAGAAATTATATATTAGAGTATGAAAGGTAGAAATATACCAAAAGATATAGTAGAGAGATTAGAAAAATTAAAACAGACCATAGAACATCATCGACATATTTATCATGTTGAAGATAGGTCTTTGATTTCACCTGAAGCCTTGGACTCTCTTAAAAATGAACTGGTTCAAATAGAAAAAGAATATCCTGAACTAATTACATCCGATTCTCCCTCACAAAGAGTGGCAGGAGAACCTTTGAAGGAATTTAAAAAAATTACACACAAAATTCCACAATGGTCTTTTAATGATGCGTTTACAGAAGAAGATATTATGGATTTTGATGAAAGAGTTAAAAAGTTTCTCTATAAAGAATTAAATAAACAAGTTATGCCTACTTATACTTGTGAATTAAAGATAGATGGACTGAAAGTTGTCTTAGAATACCAAAAAGGTGTTTTGGTTTCTGCTGCCACTAGAGGGGACGGTAAGGTAGGAGAAGATGTTACTTTAAATGTTAAAACAATAGAATCTGTTCCAATAAATTTAAAAAAATCTATAGATGTTATTGTAGAAGGGGAAGTTTGGATATCAAAAAAACAATTTGAAGATTTAAATAAAGAAAGGCAAAAAAATGGAGAAGTTTTATATGCAAATCCGAGAAATGTTGCGGCGGGAACTATTAGGCAACTTGATCCAAAGATAGTAGCTCAAAGAAAATTGGATACTTTTATATACGACATCTCTCAAATAGAAGATTTTGAGCCAAAGACTCAAATAGAAGAGCTGGATCTTTTGAAAGATTTAGGTTTTAAAGTTAATAAACATAAAAAATATTGCAAAGATATATACGAAGTTATTTCTTATTGGAAAGAATGGCAAAAGAAAAGTAGCAAAGAGTCGTATCAAATAGATGGAGTAGTTATAAAAGTTTCAGAAAAAGAATATCAACAAGTTTTGGGTTTTACAGGGAAAGCCCCTCGTTTTGCCATTGCTTTTAAATTTCCAGCGGAACAAGTTACTACTATTGTAGAAGATATACTTTTTCAAGTTGGTAGAACAGGAGTCATCACTCCAGTTGCTAAATTAAAGCCAGTATCCGTTGCTGGTTCGGTTGTTTCAAGAGCAACACTTCACAACGAAGACGAAATAAGAAGGTTGGATATAAGAATAGGGGATACTGTTATACTTCAAAAGGCTGGAGATGTTATACCAGACATAGTTTCTGTTTTGGAAGAGATGAGAACTGGAAAAGAAAAAAAATTTGTGTGGCCAAATACAGTACCTGCATGCGGTGGAGACGGAAAGATAGAAAGAATTCCTGGGCAAGCAGCATGGAGATGTGTTAATAAAAATTCTTTTGAACAACAAAAAAGAAAATTTTATCACTTCGTGTCTAAAAAGGCTTTAAATATTGTAAAACTTGGACCAAAAATAATAGATGTTTTACTTGAAGAAAATCTGATTACAGAATATGCAGATATTTTTAGTTTAAAAAAAGGTGATCTTTTATCTTTGCCTAGGTTTGGTGAAAAATCTGTAGATAACCTCTTGTCTTCTATAGAAGAATCTAAAAAAACTACCTTGTCTAGATTTTTAGTCGGACTTTCTATTCCTCAAGTTGGGGAAGAGACTGCTTATGACTTGGCGTTAAAATTTGGAAGTATAGATAAATTACAAAGTGCTTCATTTGAAGAGTTGGAAAAAATAGAAGGAGTTGGTCCAATAGGGGCCAGATCAATTGTCGATTTTTTCTTAGAAAAAGAAAATAAAAAAAATATTGCCAATCTGTTGAATCATGTTCGGTTTGAAAATATTTTGTCAGAAGTTTCTCGGGGAGCTTTTTCTGGAAAGATTTTTGTTTTTACTGGAACATTGGAATCAATGAGTAGAGATGAGGCAAAAGATAAAGTAAGAAAATTGGGAGGCAAGGTAACAGAATCTGTTTCAAAAGAAACAAGTTATCTTGTTGCTGGAGAAAGCACTGGAAGTAAATATAAAAAAGCTCAGGAATTGGGGGTACCAATCCTGAGCGAGGATGACTTCTTAAAAATGTTTTAGTTTATCTCTTTCTAATTCCAGAAACAGAGCATCTAATGTTTGTATCAAATATTGCTCTGTTTTTTATTTTTGGCTTTGTAGTTCTAGTTGCGTATTTGTACTTATTCCTTTCATCTAAGTCCATTTGTCTTATTTTTTCCAATTCTTCTATAGAAATTTTATAACCCTCAGATATCTTGGTTAAGCTTTCTTTTGTTGGTAAAGTTTGGCCATTCTCCCAACACGACAATTGTGTAGTTCTAATACCTGTATCTTTAGAAATACTTTTCATACTACATTTAAGGATATTTTTTCTGTGGTTCTTTAATGTTTGTCCCAAGAAAAAGTAAAACATCTTGTCCTCCGACTCGATTAAACTATAATCTTTATTATTTTGCAAATTATGCTAGTATTACTTTTATGATAAATAAAGAGGATATAAAAAATCTAGCTTCTTTGGCCAGAGTTGGTATAAAAGACGATGAGGCTGTATCTTTAACAAAAGAAATTGATTCTATATTGGAATATGTCAGTCAAATAAAATCATTCTCAGAAGAATTAGATGTTCAAAAACCTATACTAAGAAATATTTTAAGGGATGATATTTTAACTAACGATCCTAATGAATATACTGAAGATATCTTAAATAATGCCCCAAAAAAGGAAGGGGGTTATGTTGATGTAAAAAATATTTTCTAATAATATGATTGATTTAAAAAATATAACAATAAAGAGTGCAAGAAAGTCTTTGGATAAAGGAGAATTTTCTGCCGAAGATTTGGCCAAAGCCTATCTTTCTCAGATAGAGAAAATCAACCCAAGTATAAATGCGTATCTTGAGGTTTATGATGATGTTTTAGAACAGGCTCGGGAAGCTGACAAGCAAATTTCTTTAGGCAACATAAAGCCTCTTACAGGAATTCCAATTTCTATAAAAGACAATCTACTTTTGAAAGGTAAGAAAGTCTCTTCAGCTTCAAAAATTTTAGAAGGATTTGTTGCTCCTTATGATGCTACTTCTATAAAAAAACTGAAAGATCAAAATGTTGTGTTTTTAGGTAGAACAAATATGGATGAGTTTGCTATGGGTGGTTCCACAGAAAATTCTGCTTTTGGTGTTACAAAAAACCCTTTAGATCTAGAAAGAGTAGCAGGAGGTTCTTCTGGAGGATCTATTGCTTCTGTTGCTATGCAAGGAGCGCTTGCCTCTTTGGGTTCTGATACTGGAGGTTCGGTAAGGGAACCAGCTGCTTTTTGTGGTGTTGTAGGACTTAAACCAACTTATGGAAGTGTTTCAAGATATGGGCTTATGGCTATGGGTTCTTCTTTAGATATTATTGGGCCAGCTACTAAAACAGTTTCTGACTCTGAAGTTTTATTTAATACTATAAGAGGTTTAGATAAAATGGATAGTACTACTTATGGGGAAGATCTGTATCCAAAAAAAGAAAGGAAGGGTAATGTTGTTGGCGTTCCTTTTGAAATACTAGAAAAAGATGGAATAGATAAAGAAGTTAAGAAAAATTTTGAAGAATCCTTAGAAAAACTTAAAGAAAAAGGTTTTGAAATAAGGGACATAAAACTACCAACAATATCTTATTCTCTTTCTGTTTATTATATACTTATGCCAGCTGAAGTTTCTTCTAATTTGGCTCGTTTTGACGGTGTTAAGTACGGTCTTCATTTAGAAGGAGATAATCTTTTAGAGGATTATTTAAAAACTAGAGGTGAAGGTTTTGGTAAAGAAGTAAGAAGAAGAATTTTAATTGGAACTTATGTTTTATCTGCTGGTTATGCAGACGATTATTACAAAAAAGCTTTAGCTGTTAGAGAAAAAATAAGACAAGATTTCAAAAAAGCTTTTGAAGAAGTTGATGTTATTGCTACTCCAACAACTCCAATGCCAGCTTTTAAAATAGGCGAGAAGGCATCTGATCCTTTGTCTATGTATATGGCCGATATATTTACAGTACCAGCTAATATAGTCGGTATACCAGCTATTTCTGTACCATCTGGTTTTGTTTCCACAGATACAAAGGAGATGCCAGTTGCTATTCAATTTATGGCAGAACATGATAGAGAAGACTTGCTATTTAATATCGGCAAAAAATTTCTAGGAGAAGATTTTTAATGTATAATTAACTTTAGCTATGGCTGAAGAAAAAAAAGATGTAAAACCTGCTGCGGAACCCTATAAGGATCCCTTTACGGAAATTATTTTTTTCATAGTTGCTATTTTTGTTTTTATTTATTTATTAAATGCTTTACTAGCTTCTATTTCTAGTAGCAATTTATTTTCTAGAGGATGGAGAGGTTTAACTCCGGAGGGTATTTTATCTTATAACACTAGGCCAATATCTTCTTTGGCAAATCCAATAAATGCTAAAGTGGCCACTCTTAAAAAAGAAACATCCGTCTTTTCTTCTCCTGGCGGTAATAAAATAGGAAGTCAAAAATTTAATTCCAGAGGAGTTATTTTGCAGGGACCGGTAGAAATAGATGGAAAAAGATATTGGTATGTTGATTTTGAAGAAGATCCAGATGGTTGGGTTTCAGAAGATGATATTGGGTATTTGGAGCGTGAACCTAGTTTGATAGAAAGAATTATAATGACATTTTATTCTATTGTTTTTATAATACGAGTCATTTCAGTAATTATTTCTCTGGCTTTTCTAATATTTAGTATTTATATCATACGCGGTTTAACCAAGGTTAGGATGAGCCAGAGAGCTTTGATGTATCCTCCTATTCTTCCAGAACAAAATGGTTTAAAAAATCCTCAGTGGGAAAAAATTATAAATCATATCGAATCTATAAATGAAAATGATTGGAGACTGGCAATAATAGAAGCTGATGTGATGCTGGATAGTTTAGTTCAAAAAATGTCTGTCACAGGGGATACTTTGGGAGAGAAATTAAAACAAATAGAAAGGAGTGACTTTACCACTATAGATTTGGCATGGGAAGCTCACAAAATAAGAAATCAAATTGCTCATGAAGGATCGAATTTCGTCCTTACTCAAAGGGAAGCAAGGAGAGTTATTGAATTATACAGACAAGTTTTTGAAGAGTTTCAGATTATATAGTCTTGCAATATATTTTAAATATGATAAAATTTTGCGGACGTTTGTTTCATAGCGGGATAGAGCAGTAGTAGCTCGACAGGCTCATAACCTGTAGGCCCAGGTGCAAATCCTGGTCCCGCAACAATCAAAATAAAAACTGCCCCAAAGGGCGGTTTTTATTTTATATTTTGCGCGGACAGTAAACTGCTGGGAGCAGTTTATGTCAGGATTTGCACAGATTTTCGGTTTACAAACTCAGTAGAGCTTGTCGAAAATCTGCGTTCCATAATTTAATGAGCGACGGCGAGTTAAATTATGGAAAAAATCCTGGTCCCTACATTATTAATTTATGACCAAATCCTAATCCTACTTCAATATATTATTTTTCACTTCAATTATAATAGTAGTAATCCAAATAAGAAATGATCCCAATCCTATTACGAAAGAACTAATGGTCAATTGATTTATTACATCAAACTCATCTGGTCCACCTCTCCATATCATATGTAGCATTAGACTGGCACATAAAACCATCATTGTTAAAAATATTCGTAGTGTGTAATATTGTATTTTTTTCATATATTTTTGTGTCGGCGGGGGAGGGAATCTTCGACAAATATTTTCCTGCTTGTCGGTTCTGTATTGAAGGATCGATCCTTACAGGATCAGTATCCCAATTGGCTATTTTATTTAGCTAGCTCATAAAATAGCTCAATCGGGCTTCGATCCCCCACGAAAGCTCTCCCAGAGCTTTCTCCTAGACACTCTGGTGTCGGCGGGGGGGATCGAACCTCCGACCTTGGGCTTATGAGTCCCACGCTCTAACCAACTGAGCTACGCCGACAATAGAAGCAATATATCAAAAAATTTAAAAAAACGGAATAGCAAAGATCACTTTGAAATTATATTATTTTATGTATAATGGTATAAATACGGGTTTATATTTGGCTCGTAAGAAAGAGATTTTTGATAAATATATAAAAATGCGATCGTAGCTCAATTTGGTTAGAGCACTCCCCTGTAGGTTAACTGCAGCTTTCTATCGAAATGGTAGATTGAAACTCTTTGGGATAACGGTGAAGGCTAAGTTCATTACTTGAATATGCTAATACCGTGGGAACTTGTGATTTTTATCACGAGAGCGCCGTAGAGACTAGATACCAGAGCGCCTAAGGATTTTGAATCTAAGGTGAAGATATAGTCCACGCCTTTATGAAAATATTGGATAAGTGCACGGGAGAGGCTGCCGGTTCAAGTCCGGTCGGTCGCGCATCGTTTTTAGCTAAGTAAAAAAAGATAAAAAATCACACCCCTACAGGATGCAGAACTGTGGTAGAATTTTAGTATGAAAGAAGACCAAAATTACTGGGTTGGACAAAAAGCTTTTATTAAAAGAGGAAATGAAGTTTTGGTATTAAGTGACCCAACTGAGGGTTTAGATTTACCTGGAGGAAAGATTCAGGAAGGAGAAATGGATTTGGACAAATCTCTTCAGAGAGAAGTGATGGAAGAAAGTGGTTTAGAAATAAAAGTTGGAGAACCATTTGCTGTTTGGCAAAATTCTTTTCCTTCTCATCATAAATATACTGGTAAAAAAGTTTACCTTGTTGCGTTCAAATGCGAATATGTTTCTGGAGAAGTCATACTGAGTGATGAGCACAATAAATTTAGGTGGGTAAATAAAGATAATTACAAAGAAGTAGATGATGGTACTCAATATTTTGAGATATTGGAGAAATATTTTAACCAAAATGAAAAATGAAAGAAGATCATAAAGTCTATGTTGGTTGTGGTTTAGTTATTTTAAATCCGGAAAAAAACAAAGTTCTACTTTCTAAAAGGAAGAAAGGTCCAGATTTAGGAGGTTGGCAACTTCCTGGTGGGACTGTTGACTATGGAAACAAGGAAAATGCTTTTATGGCTGTAGCTAGAGAAGGGGAGGAAGAAACTGGAATTAAAATAAAAGATTCACAATTTCTATGTATGTCAAACACTTTTTATTATGGAAAAGAAAGACCGATTCATATAGGTTTTGTGGCTGTAGCAGAGTCAGAAGAAATACCTCCAAATCCGGAGCCTCATAAAGCTGAAGATTGGCAATGGTTTTATTTGGATGAAATCCCAGAAGGTAAGTGGTTTAGGATGTCAAAACTTTTTGTTGAGTTTTATAAAAAGTTAAAACATGAACCAAATTTATCAAGATTTTTTATTGATGGAGAATATGTATAATTTGCATTATTTATAAAATTATTGTATTATATAAAAACTATGAAATATCATAGAAATTTCTGCATTAATATGAATCTTAATAACTCCACAGGTTTTGTGGGTGTTTATTATGCTGGAACAATCTATGAATCTCTAATTTTGTAATTAAGAAAATAAAAATAGGGTTTTATAAATTGCTCTGGCACAAACCAGAGCAATTTTGTTCTTTGAGGAGAAAAAATGTCGAACGAAAACAAACAATCTGTTTTTTTGTCGGGCAAGATAACCAATCTTCGTCCTCTGGAAAAAGCTGACTCAAACAAGTTGGCCACCTGGATCAATGATCCAGAAGTTAGATTTCTTGTTTCCAATGTTTTTCCCAGAACCGTTCATTTTGAGGAGGTATGGATAGAGGGGTTGGAAAAAGATGAGGAGAACATTGTTTTCGGTATAGAAACCAAAGAAGGTCAGTTTATTGGGGTTATGGGTGTCCATAGAATAGATTGGGTACACAGAACCTGTACGACGGGAGCAATAATAGGGGAGAAAGATTTTTGGGGAAAAGGTTTTGGAACAGATGCAAAAATGCATCTTCTAAAATATATCTTTGATGATCTGAATCTTCATAAAGTTTGCTCTACTGTTATTTCTTATAACAAGCGTAGTTTAAACTACAGTCTTCACTGCGGATATAAAGTTGAGGGTACAAGAAGAAAACATGTTTTTAAAGATGGTAAATACCGTGACCTTATCGAACTTGGACTTTTCAGAAATGAATGGTTTCCGATTTGGAAACTATATCAAAAAACTGGAAAAGTTCGTTAGACAAAAAGCTGGCCAAACGGCCAGCTTTTAATTTGCATTTAAAGTCAAAATATGATATAATACAGTGTAGGAGGTGAGATGCAGGAGATTATCATACTTTTCCTTGCATCCATTTTTGTCGGTCTTTCAATAGGCCGGCGGAATCAAAAAGCAACCCCAGAAACTTTTAGGTCATTTTGGCTTGAGAGATTTCTGAACCAAGTCCGCAGATGATACCTTTGTCACTGCGGATTTTTACATTCTAAATATTTTTTGCCTTTATCTTTCTTCTTGTTATACTACTTTGTATGGCCATTGCAGAAGAAATAAAAAAATTTAGCAGAGAACTCACTTTGAAATCTATTTTAGGACTTGTTGTCTTGATTTTAATTGTTGTCCTAACTTTGAGATTTGTTGAGACCGAATTTATTACAGATCTTATAGAAACTTTAGGTATCTTCGGTCCGCTTATTTTGATATTTGCAAAAGCACTAGCTTTGGTTGTTGCTCCTATAAATGGTGCTCCTTTTTATATTTTAGCCGCTGCTCTGTATGGTCCTATTTTGGGAGGGCTGTATGCTTTTATTGGTGATATGATTGGAGCTATTGTTAGTTTTTTTATAGCAAGGAAATTTGGTCAAGGTATTGTAAACAAACTTTTTGGAGACAAAGAAGAGGCTTTGATTCCTAAAATACTAGAGTCAATGTCTTCTGTAAGGGGGTTGGTTGCTATACATATTTTCCTTGTAATGCTTCCAGATATAATAAACTATGTGGCGGGGCTAAGCAGTGTTAAGTTCAAAACATTCTTTTTTGTTCATTTACCTTTTGCCTTTGCTTTTGCCTTTGGAACTTCTTATCTAACTTCAATATTTATGCAGATAGAAAGTATTGGTAAAGGTACTTTGATCGTTCTTTCTCTGGTAGCTATGTTTATTGGAATTTTTGTTTTTCAAAGATATGGGAAATATTTGCAAAAAAAGGAAAATTCAATAAATTAATACTGTCTAGGTGTTTTGCCGATATAGCTCAGGTAGTAGAGCACACCCATGGTAAGGGTGAGGTCAAGAGTGCAAGTCTCTTTATCGGCTCAAAAAATATGGAAGAATTAAAAAAAGAGTTACAAAGTTTAGAAGAAAAAATGTCACAGTCAGATTTTTGGAATGATAAAAATTTGGCTCAGTCTATAATAAAAAGAATCGGAGAATTGAAAGCTGAAATTGCTGGTGAGGGAAAGTATGATAAAGGCGATGCTGTCATGACTATTTTTTCTGGAGCAGGAGGAGATGATGCTGAAGATTTTTCAGCAATACTTTTGAATATGTATTTGAAATATTGTCAGAAGAAAAATTTCACTGTTACAGTTTTACACCAAAATGAAAATGATCATGGTGGTTATAGGAATATTACTATAGAAATTTCTGGCAAAAATGCATATGGGATCCTAAAAGGTGAATCCGGGGTTCATCGTCTGGTCAGGATTTCTCCTTTTAATGCAAAAAGTTTAAGACATACTTCTTTTTCAATGGTTGAAGTTATTCCAAAATTTGAAAAAGTGACTGATTTTGATATTCCTGAAGATGAAATAAAAGTAGAGCTTTCTAGATCTTCTGGTCCAGGAGGACAAAATGTAAATAAAAGAGAAACTGCTGTCAGGGTTGTACACATCCCAACAAATATTTCTGCACAGAGCGACAATCAGAGATCTCAAGCCCAGAATAAAGAAAAAGCTCTCCAGATTTTAAAAGGTAAAATTTTTAAAGCATTAGAGGAAGAAAGAATTGCTAAGGAAAAAGGAATGTATGTTTCAAAAACCACTCAAGCCGAATGGGGAAATCAGATCAGGTCTTATGTTTTGCATCCTTATAAAATGGTCAAAGACCATCGGACTGGAGTAGAGACTGGAAATGTGGATAAAGTCTTGGATGGAGAGATAGATGAGTTTATAGAGGCAAAAAAGGAGGAAAAATAAGGTTTTAGTATTTTTGCGAACCCTTTTTTAATGAGTTATACTAAATAGGTATGACCCTGTAGTGAAATTTTAGTTAGATTATGTTCTATATTTATGTTTTACAAAACAAGGACGATGATTTATACAAGGGTTATACTTCTGATTTAAAGAAAAGATTAAAGGAACATAATCAAGGGTTAAATCTTTCAACTAAAAAAGGTTTACCTTGGAAGGTAATATATTATGAAGCGTGTCTTGTAGAAAGTGATGCAAGGAGAAGAGAAAGATATTTAAAAACTACACAAGGAGCAAGGCTTCTAAAAAGGAGATTAAAAGATTATTTATATAATTTCGGTCGAAAGATTTAACAAACTAAAATTCTACTACAGGGATGATTTATTTCGATAAAGTTTCAAAGATTTATCCTGACAATTCTGTTGCTTTGGAGGATATATCTTTCACAATAGAACCAAATGAGTTTGTTTCTATTGTTGGCCATTCTGGAGCTGGTAAAACAACTCTTATAAAAATGATTTTGGCGGAGGAAAGGCCGAGTGACGGAAAAGTATTTTTTGAATCAACTGATGTTCATAGTCTAAGAAAAGACGAGATAAATGATTATAGAAGAAAGATTGGAGCTGTTTTTCAAGATTTTAGGTTATTGCCACATAAAAATGTTTATGAAAACATAGCCTTTGCTATGGAAGCGGCTGGAAGAACAGATGAAGAAATAGAGGCAGATGTTCCTCATGTTTTGGATCTAGTTGATTTGGGTAAAAAAATATGGAATTTCCCAAGTGAGCTTTCTGGTGGAGAAAAACAAAGAGTGGCTATCGCTAGAGCTATAGTAAACCAACCAGATGTCATAATTGCTGATGAACCGACAGGAAATTTAGATCCACTAAATACTTATGATATTGTTCAGATACTTAAGAAAATTCATGATTTAGGGACGACGGTTATTCTAACAACCCACAATAAAGGAGTTATAGATTCTTTAGGTAAGAGGGTTATTACAATGGAAAATGGTAAAATTATTCGTGACGACAAGTCAGGTAAATATATAATATAAAATACAATGTTAGTAATATTTAAAAGAATAATCAGAGCAGGATTCTTTAGTTTTTGGAGAAATAGTTTTGTTTCTCTTTCTTCTATGCTTGTTATGGTCGTTACACTTTTCGTTATAGGTTCAACTATTTTTTCTGGAGCAATACTGCAATCCACTTTGGACACGATACGAGAAAAAGTAGATGTTAATGTTTATTTCTTAAACTCGGCCAAAGAAGAAGATATCTTAGCCTTAAAATCAAAATTAGAACAATTACCAGAGGTTTTGCCTCCTATAACCTATGTATCCAGAGAAGAAGCTTTGGCTAATTTTAGAGCTAGACATGAAAATGATGAATTTACTTTGCAGGCATTGGAAGAATTGGGTGAAAACCCACTTGGGGCAGCTTTAAATATTAGAGCAAAAGATCCTTCTCAGTATGCAAGTATTGCTGATTTTCTTCAGGGTCAAAATATTTTAGGTAGCGATGGGACTGTTATCGTAGATAATATAAATTATTATCAAAACAAAGAGGCTATAGACCGCCTAACAAGAGTAATTAGTTCTGCAAATAGGTTAGGTTTTGTTGTAAATTTGATACTTATAATCACTTCTATACTTATCACATTTAACACAATAAGACTTGTTATTTATATGTCCAAAGATGAGATAGCAGTTATGCGTCTTGTTGGTGCAAGCACTGGTTATATCAGAGGTCCGTTTTTTGTGACTGGAGCTTTGTATGGTTTTATCGCAGCGATTATTACTTTGATATTGTTCTACCCAATTACTCTATGGCTTGGTGATACGACAGCAGACTTTTTTGTTGGTCTTAATGTTTTCCAATATTACACATCAAACTTTGGTCAAATCTTTCTTATACTTGTATTTTCTGGAATTGGCATAGGGGCTTTCTCAAGCTTTTTGGCAGTCAGAAAATATTTACAAGTTTGATAATTTGATAAGACGATGAAAAAAAACCATAAATATATATTTGTTGTAGGGGGTGTTATGTCGGGTGTAGGTAAGGGTATAGCTTCGTCGTCTATAGGTAAAATACTTCAAAGCAAAGGTTACAAAGTTAACCCTATTAAAGTTGACCCATACTTAAACGTAGATGCTGGTACAATGAACCCCACAGAGCATGGAGAAGTTTTTGTTCTTGATTCTGGACTTGAGACAGATCAAGATATGGGAAATTATGAAAGATTTTTAGAAATGGATCTAAATTCTGTTGACTATATGACTTCTGGAATGATTTACAAACATGTTATTGAAAAAGAAAGAAACCTAGGTTATAGAGGAAAATGTGTTGAGGCAATACCTCATATTACAGAAGAAATAATCAGAAGAATAAAAAAAGCAGCAGATACACATGAGTCAGACATATCTCTCATAGAAATAGGTGGAACAATAGGTGATTATCAGAATATTCTTTTCATAGAAGCAGCAAGAACTTTGAAAATAAAACAACCTCAAGATGTTATTTTTATAATGGTCTCTTATCTTCCTATACCAGGTTCATTAGGGGAAATGAAAACAAGACCAACTCAAAACGCTGTAAGACAGTTAAATTCATATGGAGTTCAGCCGGATATAATAATCGCTCGTAGCAAACTTCCTCTAGATAGTAAAAGAAAAGAAAAGATCGCAATGGCTTGTGCTATTTCTATAGAAAATGTTATTTCTGCGCCAGATATAGAAAGTGTTTACGATGTTCCTTTAAATTTTGAAAAAGATAAAATTGGTTCAACAATTTTAAAATCTTTGCATATGAGAGCCAAGTCAAAAGAAGAAAATCTAAAAGATTGGAAAAAATTTGTAAATAAAAGACAAAAGGCAAAGAGGGAGTTAAAAATAGCGGTAGTTGGTAAATATTTTGATACAGGAGATTTTGTACTTTCAGACGCTTACGTTTCTGTTATTGAAGCCATTAAATTTTCTGCCTTTTGGAAAGACGCTAGACCTGTTTTGACTTGGATAAATTCAAAAGACTATGAAATAGACCCAAAGAAAGTCTCAGAATTAAAAAATTATGACGGCATAATTGTTCCTGGTGGTTTTGGTGAGTCTGGTATAGAAGGTGTCATTATGGCAATACATTACGCTAGAACAAATAAAATACCTTATCTAGGACTTTGTTACGGCATGCAACTTGCAGTTATTGAATACTCTAGAAATGTTTTAGGTTGGAAAGATGCTCATACGGCAGAGATAAATCCAAAAGCTTCAAAGGTTGTTATAGACATAATGCCAGAACAGAAAAAAATTTTAGAAGATGGTAAATATGGAGCAACAATGAGGTTGGGGGCATACAAAGCAGTGTTAAAGGAGGGAACCATTGCAAGAGGAGCTTACAGTTTGGATGAAATTTCAGAAAGACATAGACACAGATACGAAGTAAATCCAGAATATATAGAACAGATAGAAAAAGCGGGACTTGTCTTTTCTGGTACATCTCCAGATGGAAGACTTATGGAAATAGCAGAACTTCCAAAAGACAAACATCCTTTCTTTTTGGGGACACAATTTCATCCAGAGTTTAAAGCTAGACCAATGAATCCTCATCCATTATTTTCTGCTTTTATATCAGCTTGTTTAAAATAAAATTTTTTACTATACTCTATTCAGACATTTCAGAACTAACCCACCTCTCACAGGCTTGTCCCGTGAGAGTTTTTTTATTTTTTAAAATATGGTAGTATCTTGCCAGATTGGGGAGATTTCTCTACCAGCTTTCTTCCCAAAGCCCCATGCGTAGTGAAGGACACATGGGGCTTTACTTTTTTATTGAAAAGTGCTATAATACAGTGAAGAGCTAGAGGAGGGCTTTAAGCCATTACGACTCCTCTGGTTCAGGCGCCGTCCTTAGTGTGTGGACGGCGCCTTTTTCATTGTAAAAAAATAAATTTTGGAGTATTGTTTTTGTATTGCTAGATCGTCTAATGGTAGGACACCTCCCTCTGGAGGAGGTTATCTTGGTTCGAGTCCAAGTCTGGCAGCAAACAGCGGAGCTGTTTTGTTGTTCAGACTTGGACTCGAACTGGGAAAGGGTCGGGAAACGGGAGTTTCCCGTGGAGGAAGGATTGGGAAAACCGTGGGTTTCCCAGGTGTGAAGATTCCAAGTCTGCCAGCCAACTCGTGATAGGTTATAGTGCCCGAGGCGTGTGCTTAGCAAAATCACAGAAAGCGATATAATTAATTTATGAAAGAACTCATCTTACTTAATCCCGAAAATGTATCCGAAGAGGAGGTAAAGACTTATAGTACCAGAGAAGCTGCTCGCGCTGTCGTTTTCGATAAAGAAAATAATATAGCTCTTCTACATGCCATCAAAACCGATTACTACAAGCTTCCTGGTGGTGGCTTGGATGACGATACAAACAAAGTAACTGCTCTCAAACGAGAGTGTCGAGAAGAAATCGGATGTGATGTGGAGGTTATGGGTGAGATCGGATTAGTGAATGAGTGGCGCAGGTTTTGTAATCTCCATCAAATTTCATATTGCTACTTCGCCAAGGTTGTAGGTGAAAAAGGAATACCTGACTTTACTGAATCTGAAATTGCAGAAGGATTTGAGGTGGTGTGGCTTCCGTATAACGAAGCACTCGATATTATTAAGAGAAGCAAAGCAGAGCAGATTGAATCAAAAGAATATATGGTGCCGCGGGATATCGCTATTCTTGAAGCCGCACGAGACGCGTCGTGGGAGTAGTGTATAATATAGGTGAACGGTCAAGCAGGGCTTGGTATCAAAAGGTTCTAGCTCGAGACGGCCAGCAAAAAAGCTTTGGCTTTTTTATGTCAGAAGCAAAGCATTGCTTTGCGACTTGGACTCGAAATTTTTTTCAACAGTTTGTGTTGTTTGAATTTTTATAAGTAATATAATTATATTGGAGGAGGTAACTCCTATGTCAACAGTAAGTCATCAGGCGGTCGTTGACTTCGCAATAGCAAATGAGGAGTTGCCTCCTAGTCCAGGCAATATCTCAAAGGCAATCAAGATGGTTATGTCTGCCGAAGTTAAGGCAGATTTACATCACGAAGGAGGAGTGATTGGCCACGTTTTTGATCTTGCCAGAGGCTTACAACAGTCTTCTGGTAGTGAAAACTAGCTGAAAATGGCGATACTAAAAGGGTGTCGCCATTTCTAATTATTTTAATGATATAATTTAATATAATGGAATTAGGTATTAGAGATTTTTATTTATTACTACATATTTTTGGAGCAATAATCGGTGCAGGAGGAGCTTATGTAAGTGATATAATCTTTCTAAGTTCTGTAAAAGATAAAGTTATATCTCAAACAGAGCTTAGATTTATGAAAATAGGTAGTATTTTTGTCTGGACAGGACTCGTTATTCTTATTATCACTGGATTACTCATATTTTCTACCAATACTTCTTTATACCTAGATTCTTCAAAATTTTTAATAAAAGTTTTTATTGTTTTTGTTATTTTATTAAATGGTTTAGTTTTTCATTTAGTTCATTTACCTAGAATAGACCGTCATGTAGATCATCATTATCCTTCTTCTGATGAATTTAGTAGAAAGAAAAAACTGTTGGTAGCGAGTGGTGTTGTTTCTGTTACTTCTTGGACTTTTACAGTGATACTTGGTTCGTTACCATCTATACCTTTTTCGTTTTTGGAAGCACTTAGTTATTATATTGTTTTTGAAATTTTTGTAGTAACATTTTCTTTATTTTTTACTGATCGTTTTGTTTAATTTATGCAAAAAATTTTCAAAATAAAATCTGAAGTTTGGATTTATCCAAGTTCTTTTGCCGCTTGGCATTTTGTGTCTGTTCCAAAAAAAGAGACAAAAATAATAAGTGATAGGTTTAAGGGTTTGAATAGGGGTTGGGGATCTCTTCCTGTAGAAGTTTCTTTGGGTAAAACAAAATGGAGGACTTCTATTTTTCCAGACAAAAGATCGGAAACATATTTGTTGCCTTTAAAATCTGAAGTAAGAAGGAAAGAAAAAATATTTGATAAAGATATTGTAAACTTTTCTATAAAAATTTTAGTTTAATTTATGGTATTATTCTTGTAGGGAGGATCTATGCAATCAGTCGAAGAATTCGATAGAATTTTAGCTGAGAAACTTGAGATAATCGAGCGGGCAGAAAAAGATTTTGCTCTCGATGGGAGAGTTTCTCGGAAGATTTTGGAGTTCGTCTTCAATTTCTAGGTGGCCAAACGGCCACCTTTTTGTATGGTTACTGTAGTGGTATAATTATCTAGTGAATTACAGGAAAATTATAAAAGAAAATCATCACCTAATACCTGCTATTGTGGTTTTTATTTTACTTGGTACTTTCTCTATCATTCAAGCTTTTCAGATTTCCAAACTATCTAAAAACGTTGAAGTTTTAAATTCGGAGCTTGCTTCTACGACTGAATTTTTGGCCCTAAATTTTGATGATTTTTCTAAAAACATTGCCGATTTGAAAGATAAAACAACAGGACTTTCTGATACACTTTCTAGTACCCAAAGAAATGTGGATGATGTAAGAAACAAAGTTGGTGGGGTAGAGCAGACAGTCGGGACAATTTCTGGCACAGTTGGAACTTTAGAAAAGTTAGCTAATACAGACGATGAATTATTGAAAAAATATTCTAAAGTTTATTTTCTAAATGAAAATTACAGACCTCAAGGTGTGGTCGAGATACCAGCAGAATATACTTATAGCTCAGCTAGAAAAGAAGGGTTTTTGTCTCAGGCTTGGCCATTTTTAAAAATGATGCTAGATAGCGCAAAAGCAGATGGAGTAACTCTTTATGTTAAATCTGCGTATAGATCTTTTGATGAACAAAGGTCTTTGAAATCTTATTACACTATTACATATGGAGCAGGGACAGCAAACACATTTTCTGCCGATCAGGGTTACTCTGAGCATCAAATAGGGACCACAGCAGATTTTATAACCACAGGACTAAATGGTCAGCTTACGGGTTTTGATAAAACAGAAGCCTACAAATGGATGCAGGAAAATGCACATAAATTTGGCTTTACACTTTCGTATCCAAAAGATAATTCTTATTATATTTTTGAACCTTGGCATTGGAGATTTGTCGGGGTAAAACTGGCCACTTATCTTCATAACAACAATATGAATTTCTATGATATGGACCAAAGAGAGATTGATAAGTATTTGGCAAATATTTTTGATTAGCTATTTTTGTGGTAGTATCGTAAATAGAAAGGGTGAAATCATGAAAACCAGAAGAGGAAAGAAAAAACTCTTTAGAAAACTTACTGATGATCATATAGACTACATCTTAAGAAGAATTGTTTTTAGGATCAACTTTTGTGATGAAAAAATCAAAAGAGCAAAAAGAACCAAGATTAAATTCATTTTTGGTGTCTAGGGTAGCAAATAGCCACCCTTTTAAATTGTTATAAAATTTGTAAAAAAATTTTTAATCAGTATAATTTTCTATATGGAACAACAAACTGTTTCCTAAATGCCGTGCTTACCTGGTTGGAATGACGAACCGGCCAGGGGCTTTAGTCAACCGATACCAGAAGGTGGGAAGAAAGTAGTGGCGTGCGAAATCTTCAAACAAACCACCTTCCTGGATCGGTTTTTTATTTTATGAAATTAGTAAATAAATAAAAAACTGTTATAATATTTTTATGGCAAAAAGAGCAGCAACAAATACAAAAAATAAAACTTCTCGTTCTAAAAAAACAAAAAAGAGATTAGCTACAAAAAAAGCTAGACTGGCTCTAAAGAAAAAGAAGAAATAATTTTTGTAAAATTATGAAAATAAAAATCGAACAAAAATGTTCGATTTTTGCTATAATCTCATTATGAAAAAAATAATTTTATTTGTAATACTTATTGGTTTACTAGCTTTGGGTTTTTACTACTTTCAGTTTCAAACATACTTTATAGATAATAGGGTAGATGAAGAAATGCCTGAGATGGAAGAAGGTCTAGAGCCAGTAGTTTTAAAAGAGGGAAATTTTGTAGATTCAGATTTTATTCATAAAGGTACTGGCAAGGCCAAAGTTATAGAATATCCAGATGGAAGCAGGATTTTAAGGTTTGAAGATTTTGAAGTCACAAATGGTCCAGATTTGTTTGTTTATCTTTCAGATTCAGAAAATCCAAAAGAAAATCTAGGAAGCTATGTTGATTTGGGTGTATTAAAAGGAAACATTGGAAATCAAAACTATGAATTACCAGAAAATTTAGAAGATTTTAAAAGTGTTGTTATTTGGTGCAAAGAATTTGGTGTTTTATTCCCATACGCAGTTTTAAATTAAAAATAAAAAACAAACCGAACGGATGTCGTTCGGTTTTAGTTTTCTATTTGGCTAGCGGAGCAATACTTGGAAGGATCACAGAAGCTTCCATACCATCTTTGCCTTTGGCTAGGACGGCTTGTGCGGTATCAAAGAACACTACGAGGGTGTCCATGATACCAGAGTAAATCTCTGGGGTCAGGAACTTTAGCATAATAATTAGAAGGCCCCAACCCAAAATTGTAAAGATTTTCATACTTTTTAATCTTGAGAGAAGCGAAGTTGTTGTGCGGACAAGCCCAACAAGCCAGCTAATTACCAGCTACCCCTCTCTTTACTAGGGACTTAAATCCGCAGTAAAGAAAAGAGGTTCCGGTCTTTAAATTTTCAAATTACTTATACCTGTATTATATACCTATTTTATAAAAAAGTCAAATTTAAATTATAAAAAGATTGCAATGTAAGCTTTATTTTGTTATGGTTTCAAATAGGTCGTCTTTGTCAGTTTAACTTAAATCTAAAATTATGGACGAAACAAATACAAATCCAGCTATGGATCCTATGACAGAAGAGAAAAAGAAAGAAGAAGGAATGGAAGTTCCTACTGAAGAGACTTCTGAGACATCAGAAGAATCTGCTGCATAGTTATACTAAACTAGTTTAGTCCACAAAACCCACACAATTTAGTGTGGGTTTTGTGTTTGTGGATATTCATAAATTAAAAAAAATTTTATGTAGTATAATTTAATAAAAGTATATGCCTTTTTGGTATAAAAAAAACTACAACAAAAATAGTTGGTCTGATGTTGTGTCTTCAAGACCAAGAGTTTTAAATTTGAAAAAGAAAACTTTTGTCTTTGAGCCCTACAAATTTTGGTTATTTTTGGTAAATGGTAAAAATAAACTTTATTTATTAACTACTGTTTTTATTTTAGTAACTACTTTCGGTATATACAAAGTGGTTACTTATGCTAATACTTTAAATCTGTATGCTACTTCTTGTTTGGGGGGCTGGGAAAATCCACATCTTGCAACAGGAGCACCGGAAGTTATAGAGGAAGCTTCCTTTACAGACCAAAATTCTTCTATACTAAGATCAAATGCTCATGGACAGATATTTTGTGGAGGTTTTCAGGGTGACATCTTAGAAGAAGCAGTTCCAAAAAAAATTACAATAAGATTTTCTTGGCAAGCTTTTTATGAAAGTGAATTAATCCCAAATATTTCTACTACAACAGAAGGTTTAATTGAAAATGAAACTGGGACATCAACAGATAATTTTTTAGAAGGAGAATTTTCAACTTCTACAGAAAATAATACAGAGGAAGAGGTGATTGATAATGTAGAAGATGAGGTTGTTCCAGAAGAATCAAATATAGAAAATAATCAACTTAATGATGGGGTTGTACCTGAGGTTGTGCCAGAAGTTATTCCAGAAAATCAAGATAATTCAAGTAATGAAACCTCTAATGTGACAGAAGAACCTATTTCTTTCCTTAGATTTTTATACAAAGTAGCTTATGCCGAAGAAGAAATTGTTATAGAAAATAATGAAGAGATCACATCTACAACAACAGAAGGAGTAGAGGAGGTTATAGAAGAAATTATTCCTTATGGTTTAGTTGAAGTTGTCTATACTTTAGATGGTGTAAATTGGAAAAGTCTCGGTTTTGTAGAGAAAAACCAATTTAAAGCTCAGCATTTTGAAATACCAATAGAAGAAGCTAAAAACTGGGAGGATATTTCAAGGATACAGATTGGAGTTAGAAGTGTGCCTATTTTAGATGGTAACCCAGTTATTATTTACTTTGATTCTGTATGGATAGAGGTTTTATATGAGAATGTAGACACAAATCAGGTTGATAAGGTAGAAGATCAATCTTTATCGGCATCCTTTGTTGAATTAATTAAAGATTTTTTTAATAAGGATGATGTAATTGCTGATGAAAATGTTGAACAAGTTATAGTTGAAGAAGAATTAGTTTTTGATACAAATTATGATAATGAACCAGTTTTGGGTGAGGGCGCCGGAGAGAGCAGATCCAATCCAGAATTTTTAAATGAAAATTATTCTTTATTAAGTTTAAAAAACAGGGTAGTTGAAGAAGTTTCTATAGATCCTGAAGCAAGGCATAGTTGCGGCCCCGCAAATTTCTCTTATCAATTTAAAGATAATAAAACAATTTCTATTAGGTTGGATTTAGTAAATGATAGTAAGGGAGGGATCCTAAAAATAGGAAGTCTACCTTATGGTATAGATGCTACTTTTTCTGATAACAACCAATATGAAATTTCTGTCGATAAAAAAATAAAGAAGTTGGATTTGTTGTTCAGTAAAGAATTCGGAGCCCAAGAAGGAAGTTTTAATATTACAATTATATATAAAATAGATAGTGATAAGGAGTCTTACAATTTATGCCAGATAAATATAATAAATTAATGTCCAATAAAAAAACTGATAATTTTCTAAATAAAAATTTATTAAAATTTTTATTATTTATTCTGCTTTTATCTAATATTATTTTTATTTCCATTATCTTCTTTAAAGACAAAGAAAATTTAGAATCTTTCAAAAAAGAGTATCCTTTTATAGATATTTCTAGAAACCTTATTCCTCAAGAGCATTTTATAAACACCCTTCAACCTATAAGAGAATATTTCACCGACTTGGTAAATGAAAATGGACCAAATGATATTTCTATCTATGTTGAGTATTTAAATACAGGAGCAAATATTTCAATAAATCAAGATTTAAGAATATTTCCAGCTTCTCTTGTCAAGGTTCCTTTAGCTCTGGCTGTTATGAAAAAAGTAGAAAAAGGCGATTGGGATCTTCACAATGAGTTGGTAATTATGAAGGAAGATAGAGATTATGCTTGGGGAGATGTGCATAAAAATCCTGTTGGTACAAGAGTAACTATAGAGAAACTTTTGGAGGAAATGTTAACTAATTCAGACAATACTGCTTTTAGAGTTTTATATAGAAATTTATCATTTGATGAATTACAAGATGTTATTTTGGCGGTTGGGTTGGAAGAATTATTTAACGAGGAAGGGAAAATAAGTGCCAAAGAATATACCCGACTTTTTAGAGTTTTGTATGTTTCAAGTTATTTAAACAGAGCAAATTCTCAAAAACTTTTAGAGATTTTATCTAAAACTCCTTATGAAAGTTATTTGGGTCAAGGTATTCCCGATGATGTCACATTTTCTCATAAAATAGGGGAAAATGATGAGGTTGGTGTTGTTTTGGATTCAGGAATAGTTTATGTGGAAAATAGGCCATATCTTATTTCTGTACTTATTGACTATAAATCAAATAACATGGGAAGGGAAAAGGCACTAAGGATAATGAAAGATATATCTGAAAAAACTTATCAATATGTTTCCGAATACTAAATTCTTTAAAAAAATAATTAAAGTCGCATTCACTTCCTTTTTAATTATTGGGATTTTTTGGTTTGGAGCTCCTTTTGAGGCTTTCTTGAGTTATCTAAGAGATTCAAATGTTGTTGATCAGATGTATTTAGCATCAAAGGATTCAAATGTTGTTGATGAGTATTTTTCAAAAATGACAAATAAAACAACATATGCTGATGGTCTTTCTGATGCTATGGTTGTTTATGATACTTTATCAGGAACTTCTACTCCAAAGTATAGAGTATGGAATGGATCTGCCTGGGGATCTGAGTTATCTGCTTCTGATGTAAACGGAACAGATATAAGACATATGCAGTTAAAGTATGCTCCCACAAGAGATGAAGCAGTGCTTGTTGTTTTAACAAACACAGGTGAAGTTCAGGCTCAAATATTTAATGGATCTTCTTGGGGTACTCCTACTACATTAGTTACATTAAATGATGTAAATGGTAGTCCAGATGGAGGTTCTTTATACAGAGGATTTGATGTTGAGTATGAACAAACTTCTGGGGATGCCATAGTTGTGGCAGCAGATGGTAGTGCTGATCCAAATTATTATGTATGGAATGGGACAAGCTGGGCTTCTGGAGTAAACATAGACATACCAACAACAGGGAGGCCTTATTGGATAGAATTAGCGTCTAGGCCCGGTTCCGATGAGTTGGCAATGATTTCTATTGATTCAAATAACGATGTTTATGGTATGCGTTGGACAGGTAGCGCCTGGGATAATATGGGAACAGCTGTTGTATGGGACGCTTCTGGGTCAATAGGAACTAAAAAGGCTGTAGATGTTGCTTTTGAGACAACATCTGGAGATATAATGTTTGCCTGGGGATTTGCAACTGCAGCTACAGCTCATTTTAGATACAGGGCTTATTCGGGAGGGGTTTTGGGTGCGGTGACAAACGTTACCAATGCAAACAATGGTGGTGTTGTTCATTGGTTAAAGCTTTCATCAAACCCTACTTCCGGGTCGGATCAAATAATGATCGGGCTTTTGGATGCCGGTGCAGACCTTAACACTTTTATATGGAGTGGAACTGCTTGGAGTGCAGTGCATGCAGAGCATAGTGCGGGAACAGAAGATATTGTTGATATGAATTTTGATATTGTATTTGAAACACATAGTTCAAATCCAAATGATGCGTGGCTTTGGTGGGGAAACTCTACTACTGTCTCAAGGAGGTTGTGGGATGGAGGCACTTCTGCTTGGCAAACTGCTACCACTCAAGGAGATGATACAGCTGTAATTTCATTGAATGCCCAACCTAATTCTGGTGCTGTATTTTCTCTTGTTTATGAAGATGATACTGCGGCTACGGATGATATTACAGAAAATAGATTAACGGGAGGATCTCAGACTTGGGGAACAGCTGCTGTTATATGGGGTGGTCCGGTTAAAAGAAATATGGGAGCAAGTAGATCAGTACTTGCTTCTCAGTCTTATAATTCCTCTACAGAAGCAATGATGGCTTATACAGACGAAAGTTCTGTTACTTATCCACAATATAGAAGATGGACGGGTTCAGCTTGGGGTAGTCCAGCTAGTACATCTCCTGTGTCTGGTGAATTAAGGCATATGGTTTTAAAAACTTCTCCAACAAGAGATGAGGCAATACTTTTAACAGCTGGTAACAGTGGAAGAGTAGAAGCTCAAGTTTGGGATGGGCAAAATTCTGTTTGGGGTCAAGCTACTCTGTTAAACACTATGAATAATGCCCAAGGGAGCAGAGATGTTCAATCTTTGTATAGAGGATTTGATATTGAGTATGAAAATACTTCAGGGGATGCCATTGTTGTGACAGGAGATGGAACCGCTGATCCAAACTATCATGTGTGGAATGGAACTGGTTGGACAGGTCCTACAAACATAGACATACCCACGACTGGAAGACCAAACTGGATTGAGCTTGCTTCAAGACCCAACTCAGATGAGTTAGCAATGATTGTTTTAGATGCAAATACTGATGTTTATGGTATGCGCTGGACAGGCAGTGCTTGGGACAATATGGGAACAGCTGCTGTTTGGGATGCAACTGCTTCTATTGCTACTGAAAAATCTATAGATGTTGCTTATGAGACCGCATCGGGAGATGCAATGTTTATTTGGGGAGATTCGGTTTCAACGGATCAATATTATAGAACTTATTCTGGTGGAGTTTTGTCTGCTGCTACTTTGCTAGATAACCCAAACGCTGGAGCGGTAAATAACTGGATGATATTAGCTCCTAATACAGGTTCTTCTACTTCTAACCAGATATTGTATGGTTCACTTGATGGTGGGTCTGACTTAAACACTTTCATATGGAGCGGAACTGCTTGGAGTGCTGTGCATACGGAACATACAGCAGCAGCGGAGACAAACGCTTCTCAGGCATTTGATATAAAGTTTGAGACTCATTCAAGTAATCCAGATGATGCTTGGCTTGTTTATGGAGACGGAAACACAATTTCTAGAAAACTTTGGAATGGTCCAACTTCTTCGTGGGGGACTGCCACAACTCAGGGAGATGATACTGATTTTATGTTGCTTAATGCTCATCCTAATTCTGGTGCAATGTTTTTAGTTGCCTACGAAAGTTCGGCAGCAGCATCAATGGATATCACAGAAAATAGATTAACTGGAGGATCTCAGACATGGGGAACAGCCTCGGCTCTTTGGGGTGGTCCTGTAGCTAGGACGGGATTACCCCTAACAAAGATAGCAGTAGCTTCGGAAAGGTATATACTACCAACTTTTGAACAGTCGGCATATCGTTTCTTTGCAAACTCTAATTCAACCGATGTTGGTTCTGCTCTAGCTCTACAAGACACTCCTGCTACTTTAACTTCTTCTGGTGATCCTTTTAGACTCAGAACTTTAATTCATGTAGGAAGTAATCAGGTTGCTCAAAATGGACAAAGTTTTAAATTGCAGTTTGTTGATAAGGGTGCTGGAAGCTGTGCTTCTCCATCTGGTGGTAGTCCAGCTTCTTATACTGATGTGACAGGGGCAACAGTTATAGCTTTTAATGATAACGCAACTCCTTCTGATGGATCGGCTTTAACTTCAAATGCTAATGATCCAACCCATAGCGGAGATACAATTGTTAATCAGACATACGAAGAGTCAAATAATTTTACAAATAGTCAGTCAGCCATACCTTCTGGTCAAGATGGTAAATGGGATTTTTCTTTGATTGATAACGGTGCTGATCCAGACACAACTTTTTGTTTTAGGGTGGTAAAGTCAAATGGCTCGGCTTTAAATAGTTATTCTTCATATCCTGAAATCACAACTGCTTCAACAGGAGGAGCTCAGTCTATCACTTTTTCAATATCCGATAATTCTATAGGTTTTGGAACTCTAAATCCTTCTGCTGCTCGATATGCAACTGGGGATAGTAATGGTTCTGGATCTGATTCTGCTTCAGCTCATACAATATCTGCTTCAACAAATGCCTCTGGAGGATATGTAATAACTGTCAGCGGAACAACTCTTACTTGTACAGCTTGTGGAGGGGCAACTATAGATGCTATAGGTGGCGTTTCTACACCTTCTTCTGTTGGAACAAAACAGTTTGGATTAAGAGCAACGGTTAGTTCTGGAAATGGAACCGTCGCTTCTCCTTATAACAGTTCAGATTGGGCATTAGATACATCTGCTTTTCCTGATTTGATTTTTTCAGGTGATGGTGATGAAGTAGAAACTGTTTTTGGGGTTCGTTATATTGGTAATATAGACAGCGCAACTTCAGCAGGAAATTATAATGCAACTATAACTTATACAATCACCGCCACTTTTTAAAAAAGATATCCACAGATTTTTTTATTGTTTTTAACTCTAATGTTACAATTAACTCAACAATTTAATAATTAATTTATGATCAATATTTCATTTTTGAAAAATTTTTTGAGTGTATCTCTTGTGGTTGCGCTCATTTTTTCTTTGGTTTCTTTTAAAACAGTGTCTGCTGCTTCAATAGCAAATGCATCAGATATAATGTCTAGCCAAAAAGTTAGTACAGCTTCGAATCATACTATAGTATTTAGAACTCCAACTGGTGCAGCAGAAAATACTGACACTATAACTATAACTTTTCCATCTGGTTTCAATATGAACTCACTAGATTTTGAAGATATAGACTTGGCTCATTCTGCAGGAAGCCAATCTAGTTGTTCAGGGGTTTCTTTTACAAATAACGAAACGTTAGCATCTACACCTTCAGCTACTGCTTGGGGGGCAGCTCTTTCTGGTCAAGTTATAACTTTGACAGCTCCTTCAGATGGTGTTGGTGCGGCCGCTATTGCAGCTAATGCTTGTATACAAATAGAAATAGGAACAAATGCTACAACAGGAGTAACCGGTAACACACAAATAACAAATCATGCTTCTGCTGCAAGTTACTCAATATCAATTAGTGGAGCATTTGGTGATTCTGGTGACATAACAATAAATATATTGAACGATGATCAGGTTTCTGTATCAGCTACTGTTGCCCAATCTCTTACATTTACTATATCCGATAACTCAATTGGCTTTGGGCCACTTTCAGCTTCTGCAGCTAGGTATGCAACAGGAGATACTTCTGGTACAGGTTCAGAGACAGAAGCCCATAATTTGGTTGTTGGAACAAATGCTGCTAATGGCTACACAATGACAGTTAACGGAGCAACACTTACTTGTTCTGCTTGTGGAGGGGCGACTATAAATGCTATAGGCAACACAAACTCTTCCTCTTCTGTTGGAACAGAACAATTTGGACTTAGAATGACAGCTTCTGGTGGCTCTGGAACAGTTTCAGCTCCCTATGCTGCTTCTGGTTTCGCTTTTGATACAGCTGCCTTTCCAGATGAAGTGGCTAGTGCTACTGGAGCGACAGCTAACACCACTTATTCTGTAAGATATTTGGCCAACATAGCCTCAAACACAGAAGCTGGTTCTTATTCTGCTACATTAACATATGTAGCCACAGCTAACTTCTAAGTGTTCATTAAGTGTGCTAATATTGGCTCCGATTATGAATAAAAAATTAAATACAATATTAATAGGAATAGCCTTGTGGTCATTGGCTTTTCCTGTTTTTGCTCTAACAGTTTCTCCTGCAAAGATAGAAATAACAGGTGATCCAGGTCAAACAGTTACTGGGGAAATAGAATTGTTTAATGAAGAGAAATCTGAAAAGAAATTCTTTATTTCCTATGAAAATTTTGAACCTAGGGGTGATTCTGGATCACCTTATTTTATTGGAGCAAAAGATGGTTTGGCTACATGGATAAATATAGAAGAGTCAGTTTTGATTCCTTCAGGTGAAAAAATATATATTCCTTATAGTATTAATATACCTCAATCTGCAAAACCCGGTGGTTATTTTGCGGCAATATTTTTTGGAACAGCTCCATCTAAAGCTCAAGAAGGAGGAGAAGTTTCTATAGGTGGTAAAATAGGGGTTTTGGTTTTACTTAGGGTTTCTGGTGACATAGAAGAGAGTGGAGGTCTTATTGATTTTTCAGAAAAAAATAATAAAAAAATTTTTACAGGCTTACCTCTAAATTTTGAGTATAGATTTAATAATACAGGTGGAGATAGAGTTGTTCCAAAAGGTGAAATAAAGATTAAAAATACTTTAAGGATTAAGACGGCAACTTTATTAGCCAATGAAAATGAAGGTAGTGTCTTACCTAACAGTATACGTAAATTTGAAATAATTTGGGGAGAACAAAATAAAGAATCTGGTTTTTTTGGAACAGCTTTAAATCAGTTAAAAGATTTTCGTTTTGGGTTTTACACTGCAGAGTTAGGTGTTGTTTGGGGTGAATCAAATCAGACAGCCAATTTAAGCTATAGTTTTTTTATAATACCATGGCAGCTACTTATCATAGTGTTTATTGTTCTATTTATAATAATAATAGGAGGAAAGTGGTTTCTTAAAAAATATAATAGTTTTATTATTGCTAAGGCAATGCAAAACAATAATGGATGAAATTTTTAAAAATAATACAGTTTGTTATATTGGTATTGTTTTGTCTAATTCCAAATTGGACTTTTTCTAGCTTAACTGTCGAAATATTTGCAACAGTTCCTGGTTGTGGTGATAGTTTAATAACTTCTGGAGAACAATGTGACGGTTCTAATCTCGGGGGATCTTCTTGTTCTTCTTTAGGTTTTAGTTCAGGGATTTTATCTTGCAGTTCGGCTTGTACATTTAACACATCTCAGTGTTTGTTGGCTCCACAAAACCCACCTTCTTCTGGTGGTGGGGGAGGTGGGGGAGGTCCAATTTCACCAATAGTTCCAAATGTTCCAAATACAAATGTTGTTTTTTCTGGCAGGGCATACCCATTAAGTAGAGTATCTATTTTAAAAGATGGTCAGCTTGTCGTGACTACTATAGCTGGTCCTGATAGTAATTTCACAGCCACTGTTTCAGGTCTTTCCTCTGGTAACTACACTTTTGCTGTTTATGGTGAAGATAAAAATGGTTTAAGATCATCTCTATTTTCTTTTCCTATTTTTATTACATCAGGAGTTACCACAAAAATAGGTGGGATATTTATTGCACCAACAATTTCAGTAGATAAAAGTGAAGTTAGGAGAGGTGATAATATAGCTATATTCGGTCAAAGTGTGCCAAATTCTGAGATCACAATAAGTGTTAATTCTCCACAAGAATTTATTATAAAAAGACAGGCAGATAAAGATGGTGTTTATCTTTTAAATTTTGATACTTTAGTTTTAGATAAGGGTGAACATGAGACTAAGTCAAAGTCCAGCATAGAAGGAGATCTTAGTTCTCTAAGTAATATCGTAAATTTTAAAGTTGGCGATAAAAATGTTGCCAAAGAGAAAATTCAATCAACTCAAAAAGGAGATGTTAATGGGGATTTTAGGGTAAACTTAGTTGATTTTAGTATTGTTGCTTTTTGGTATAGAAAGCAAAACCCACCAAAAAATGTTGATTTAAACTCTGATGGAAAAGTTGATTTGATTGATTTTAGTATAATGGCCTTTAATTGGACAGGATAAAATGAAAAAACTATTTATTATATTATTAATTATATTTTTTCCATCTTTTGTTTTTTCTTCAGAAGTAAGGATGGAATTTAACAAGGTCAATATAAGATCTGGGGAAGAGTTTGTTGTGGATTTAGTTTTATATCCTAATGAGTCTATAAATGCTATAGAAGGAAATTTAGATTTTGACAGTAATTATCTTGAACTATCTTATATAAAAGACGGAAATTCTGGTGTAAATTTTTGGATTGATAAGCCTCAAAAAACAAGCCAGTCAAGAATATATTTCTCAGGTATAACCCCAGGAGGATTTGTGGGCAAGACCAATATTTTTAGTGCCGTATTCGTGGCTAAAAAAGAAGGTTTAAGTGGCTTGGTTTTAAATGATCTAAAATTGTTAAAAAACGATGGTTCTGGATCTTTGTCTTATGTAAAAATAGTAAATTCTGATTTTGTTATAAAAAAAGGAGATAGTAAAGATAGAGAAGAAAGGACTTATGATTTTTATCCACCAGAGTATTTTAATCCAATTGTATCAAAAGATCTTTCAATTTATGACGGTAAATATTTCGCTGTTTTTTATACTCAAGATAAAGATTCAGGTATTTCTCATTATGAAATAAGGGAGTTTAAATATAAAAACCTGTCTTTCTTATCTAAATTTACAAAATCTAATTCACCGTATTTACTAAAAGACCAGTCTTTGCAGAGTTACATAGAAATTAAATCTGTAGATAATTATGACAATGAAAGGTTGGCTATCATACCTCCAACATATCCACCTGTCTGGTATGAATCTAAGCTTATTTTGATTATAATTATATCTATATCAGTCTTTATTTTTGTAATTTTATATAGATGGAAAAGAAAATCAGGGAAATTTTAATAGGTCTATTTTTTGTTTTTTTGTTTTTCCCTTTTTTTGTAAAAGCGGCTAATTTATCAACTAGTCCTGTGAGTGGAACTCTAGAGGTTGGCGATAGGGTTACTTTAAGGATTCTTGTTTCAAGTGATTTACCAATAAATGCTGTATCTGGAACACTCTCTTTTCCTTCTATTTTTTTAATTGAATCAATATCTAAATCTAACTCAATATTAAATTTTTGGGTTACAGAACCTAATTTTTCTTCTGGTGCAGGAACTGTTCAATTTGAAGGTGTTTCTTTGGGCGGTTTTTCTGGTGGGACAGGAACTGTTTTAAATGTTGTTTTAAAGGCTAACAAAGAAGGTTCAGGAAATATAAATTTTAAATCTGGTCAAGTATTGGCTAACGATGGTCTAGGAACAGATCTAACTAGTAATTTATCTGGATCTAGTTTCATAGTTAAACCAAAAGTTTTTACAGAAAAAGAAGAGAATAAGAAAACAGAGAATGTTTTGCCAAGTACACCTATTGCATCTGAAGTTTTAAACATTACTGAAAATAATAAAGTTACAACAGATTTTTTTGCTTTTGAGGTTGATCCAAAACTAAAAGCGCCAGAAATTTTTTATGGGAGACTTGATCAAAATCTGAAGTGTTTAGTTATTGATTATTCTGAAATAGAACAAAGTTTGGGTCTAAGTTTTAATGATAAACTATTGTGTGGAAGGACTGAGTATAAAGATAGTCAGATTTTAATAGCTTTTGAAAATGATCAAAATAGTTCAAGAATATTTATAAATTCTAAAACTGATAGTGATGGTAATTTTTCGATTACTATACCTGCCAGTCTAAAGTCCGGTTTTTATAGAGTTTGGTCTGTTGTTGTTGATGATAATCTTGATTACAGTGGTAGGTCAAATGAGGTTATTGTTAGAGTTGGAAATATTTTTCTAGATACGAGTATGAGAGTTAGAGGTATTTTGTTTTTGTTATTAATAATTCTTTTGTATTTTATTTTCAAAAATCATTTCATGTCGATTAAAAATAGATTACTTTTGAAAAAAATAAAAAAAGAATCTAGAGAAGCTCAAGATATTGTTAGAAGATCTTTTAAAATAATAAATGAAGATGTGGATGATGTTGCTTATAGAAAGATCTCTACTTCAGAAAGAGAAAAAATAAAAGAAATAAAAAAGGATTTAAGTGAAGCGGAAGATATAATAATCAAAGAAATTAAAGATATTGAGAAAACATGAAAAAATTAATTTTATTAATAATCGTTTTTTGCTCATTAGTTTTTAATGATGTTTCTTTTGCTCAAACTATTGATATAGATGCAGACAACTTAGTACCTAAAGTTACACTATCTCTATCTCCATCTAGCGGTTCTTTTGTTCAAGAATCAACCTTCGAGGTTCCTATTTTAATTGATACCAAAGATCAGAGTGTGAATGGTGTAGAAATAAAAATAAAATTTGATCCAAATAAGTTGTCTATAGTAAAACCTTCTGGGGGAACCTCAATTATTGGTGTGTGGGTAGAACCACCTGTTTTTAACAATACACTAGGTACAGCAAGTTATGTTGGTGTTATTCCTGGGGGTATAAAAACTTCTTCAGGTTTGGTGGGGGTAATTACTTTTAAAGCAAAGTCAACAGGAAAGGCTTCAGTTTATATAGATTCAGGATCAAAGGTTTTGTTGAACGATGGTTTAGGTAGTGAAGCAAGGGTAAATTTAGGCAGATCAGATTATTTTATTGTATCTAAGCCACCTATTGGAGTTAATATTTTTTCTGAAACTCATCCTGTAGAAGGTGATTGGTCTAAGAATAATAATCCAATATTATCATGGGAGAAAGAGGGAGGGGTTTCTGGATTTAGTTATGTGCTAGACAATCAACCAAATACAATTCCTGATAACACAGTTGATACAGAAGATACAACTATTCAATTTCAAGATTTAGAGGATGGTGTTTGGTATTTTCATATAAAATCAAATAAAAATGGAATATGGGGACAGACCGGTTCCTATATTATAAAAATAGATACAAATCCTCCTGCTATGTTTGAGCCAGAGGTAAATTATTTATTGGCAAGTACTATAGTAGTAGAGAGGGTATTGGTATCATTTTTTACTACGGATAATTTATCAGGCATAAATAGATACGAAGTTGGAATAATTGATAAAACAGAACCACTTACGGTCTCTCCTGTTTTTGTTGAATCAGAAAGTCCTTTTCAGGTTCCGATAAAAACTGGATCAAAATTGCATGTAATAGTTAGAGCTTTTGATAATGCTGGAAACATAAGGGAAGTAGGTATAGATATAAATCCTCCTAATGTAATGGATTTTGTGCAAAAATACTGGCTATATTTCTTAGGTTTTTTACTTGTTTGTATTATATTGTTATATTTATATAGCAGAAGAAAGTCTATTAATAATATAAATTAAATCTATGCCATATATAATATTTACATTTTTTATATTACTTGTTTTGTCTAGTATAAAACAAGTAAATCAATATGAGAGAGGAGTTAAATTTACCTTCGGTAAATTTAGTAGTGTTATGAATCCTGGCTGGAGAATTGTTTGGCCAGTTTTTCAGACATATCAAAAGGTTGATATAAGAGTTAAGGCAGTGGATGTTCCAGATCAAAATGCTATCACAAGAGATAATGTTTCAGTTAGGGTAAATGCTGTTATTTATTACAAAGTTTCTGAAGCAGAAAAAGCGATTATAGAGGTAGAAGATTTTAGATATGCTATATCTCAGTATACCCAAACAACAATGAGAAATATAGTGGGTGAGGTAACTCTTGATGAATTACTTTCAAGTAGAGATAAAATTGCTGATAGAATTAGACAGATAGTTGATCAAGAGACAGATGCTTGGGGTCTTAAGGTTTCTAATGTTGAATTAAAAGATGTAAGTCTTCCTCCTGATCTTGAAAGAACCATAGGTAAACAAGCCGAAGCCGAAAGAGAGAAAAGAGCTGTTATAATTAACTCTGAAGGAGAACTAGCTGCTTCACAAAATCTAGCTAAGGCTGCTGAAATGTTAGCAAAAACTCCTGGAGCACTACATCTTAGAACCTTACAATCTGTGAATGATATGTCATCAGATCAAAGTAATACGGTGGTTTATATGATACCGTTGGAAATATTGAAAGCTCTGGAGGGTTTTAACAAAAAATAATTAAAATAGAAAGATGAAAAAAATATTATATTTAATCTTATTATTGGTATTAATTGGTGTTGCTTATTTTTGGATGAATAAAGATTCAAAATTAGCTACTAATTTTGAGGAGTGTGTCCAAAAAGGGAATCCTGTAATGGAATCTTATCCTAGACAATGTAGTGACAACGGTAACTTATTTGTAGAGGAGATTGGAGATTTTCAATACAAAGATTTATTAAGAGTGACATCTCCAAAATCAGGTAACTTAATATCTTCTCCTTTGGTTATTAAAGGACAAGCAAGAGGTTATTGGTTTTTTGAAGCAAGTTTCCCTGTAAGGCTTTTGGATGAAGATGGAAATGAGATAGCGGTAGGTATAGCTCAAGCCGAAGGAGATTGGATGACAGAGGACTATGTTCCTTTTAGTGTAACTATCAATTTTCAAAATTCTGTAGGCGATATAGGATATTTGGTTTTTGAAAAAGATAATCCATCTGGTTTACCTGAAAATGCTGACTCTGTATCTATGCCTGTGTTTTTCGATAATTAATAATTTTGGTATAATTTCAAGCATTATAATTTTAAATTTATAGAAAATGAAAATAGGTATTATTACTGTTGTTATTATTATTTTAACCTCTTTAGGTATTTATTATTTTAATAAATCTGATAAATTGGTAGAGACAAATAGTAATGAATTTGTAGACACTACTACTGAAGAAAAAATTAATAGTTCTATCTTGGATTTGGCCAAAAGGGGAGGTAATTATGAGTGTACTTTTTCACATACCACCGGTGTTGGCACATCAAATGGTGTGGTTTATATTACCGATGAAAAAATTAGAGGAAATTTTACCTCAAATGTTGCTGTGGCTAATATGGTTATAAAGAGTTATATGATAAGTGATGGAGCTTCTGTATATACATGGACTGATATGACTTCCCAGGGTTATAAAGTTCCAGTAGAAAAAGGTGGAGCCGAAGAAAATACTTCACAATCTTTTGATTATGGTCAGAATTTGGATTATACATGTAAGGGTTGGGTAGTAGATCCTTCTGTGTTTACTCTTCCTTCTGGAGTTGAATTTATAGAAGCTTAAATTCATAGATTTATAATGAAAAAAATTCTTATATTATTGGTATTTTTGCTTCATCCAATTTTATCATTTGGTCAGGAGTTAGATAGTAATTTATCAGAAATAATAAGAGCAGAAGTGGTTGGAGTTATTTCCGAAGAACAAAGAGTTATTCCTGGGACAGGAGCTATTTCTAGTATTCAGTATTTAAAAGCTGAAGTTTTAGAAGGGTCTAAAAAAGGTCAAATTATAGAAATAGAGAATGATCTTTTTGATTTAAATGTTGGAGACAGGTTCTTTTTTAGTTATATTTCTACTCCAAACGGAACAGAACTTTACTCCATAAGAGATATAGATCGACAAAATCCTATATTATTTATAGTTGCTTTATTTGTTTTGGTTGTTGTTTTATTTAGTGGTTTGCAAGGAGTCAGGTCTATTCTATCCCTTATCGCCAGTTTTGTAGTTATAATTTATGTTCTTTTACCGCTTGTTATAAAGGGATACAATCCAGTTTGGACAAGTATTTTTATTGGTGCGCTAATTTTATTTTTTGCAATATATTTTACTCATGGATTTAATAAACACTCATCGGTTGCATTTGGTGGAACCGTAATTGCTGTTTTATTTACAGGATTTTTAGCCAATTTTGCTATTAGTTTTACTAAATTAACGGGATTTTTTTCTGATGAAGCTGTTTTTTTAAACTTTAATACAGGAGGAACTTTAGATTTTCAAGGCTTACTTTTGGGAGCAATTATTATAGGTGTTTTGGGTGTTTTGGATGATATAGCTGTAACCCAAGTTTCTGTTGTAGGAGAACTTAAATCAGCTAATTCCAATTTGTCTAAAAAGGATTTATATCTTAAGGCTATAAAAGTTGGGAAAGATCATACAAGCTCTTTGGTTAATACATTAGTGTTAGCATATACAAGTGTTTCTTTGCCACTACTTCTTTTAATATCTCAATCTGATACAAGTATATTAAAGATAATAAATAGTGAGGTATTTTCTACTGAAATCGTAAGAACTATTGTTGGTAGTATAGGGTTAATTCTGACGGTTCCAATAACTACCTTTTTAGCTGTAATGTTTATAAAACCAAACGAAATAAGTATGCACCAAGGTCACCACCATTAATTTCCTACAATTTAGGTGTATAATAAAGTTAATGTTGGACTATATTATCCAATTAAGAAATAATTTTTTTAGGTTTTGTTATAAATATATATTAAAGCCTATTTTTTTTATTAATGATCCTGAAAAAGTCCATGATTTTATGGTTAGGATTGGCGTGTTTTTGGGTCGCTATTCTATTTTTAGATTTTTGACTAGTTTAAGTTTTAATTATAAGAGTAGTGTTTTAAGTCAAAACATATTAGGTATTAATTTTGAAAATCCAATAGGTTTAGCCGCTGGATTCGATAAGGATGCGGTTTTAACAGAAATTATGCCATATGTTGGTTTTGGATTTGTTGAAGTCGGTTCTATTACTGGAAATTATTGTGAAGGCAATCCAAAACCAAGATTATGGAGACTACCAAAATCAGAAGCTTTAGTGGTCTATTATGGTTTAAAAAATAAAGGTTCAGAGTATATCTCAAATTTTTTAAGAAATAAAAAATTTGTAATTCCAGTTGGAACAAGTATTGCAATGACCAATTGTAAAGAAAATTTAGATCTGACAAATGCTGTACAAGATTACAAAAAAGCATTTATTGCGTTTGTAGATATTGGGCATTATTTTACTATAAATATAAGTTGTCCAAATGCAGAAGGAGGACAACCTTTTTCGGTCCCAGAAAATCTAGAAAAACTTTTATTTGAAATAGATCAAATAAATACAAAAAAACCAATATTTTTGAAATTATCTCCAGATATGTCTTTAGATGATTTAAATAGAATATTGGATATAGCAGACCAACATAAAATAGACGGTATAATATCTACAAACCTAACTAAAAAAAGGGATAATCCTAAAATAGTCGAAGATATACTTCCTCCTGTTGGTGGTATGAGCGGTAAGATTGTTCAAGACAAGTCAGATGATTTTATATCGTATATATACAGAAGATATCCAAAAAGATTTGTGTTGATAGGTTGTGGAGGAGTGTTTTCAGCTGAGGACGCTTATAAAAAAATTAGAATGGGAGCATCTTTGGTTCAAATGATAACTGGACTTATATATGAAGGTCCGCAAAATGTTGGTCAAATAAACAAAGATCTTTCGTATTTATTAAAAAGAGATCGTTTTAGGAATATAAGTGATGCCGTAGGTGTAGATGTTATCTGATATAATATAAAAATATGTCTGATTTTAATAAAGTTATTGTCTGTGATTTAGATGGAACATTAGCATTAAGTAAGGCTAATTTATCTAAAGAGATGGCAGAAATTATTTGTAAGGTTTTAGAAAAAAATCGTTTTGCTGTTATTTCTGGAGCGGCTTTTGGTCAATTTAAAAGTCAATTTCTTTCTCAGATAAAATGTAGCTCAGATAGGAAGGAAAATTTATTTATATTTCCAACTAATGGAACGGCTTGTTATGGATATAGCAAAGATGCTGATGCTTGGGTGGTTATTTATGAAGAAAAACTAAAAGAAGAAGATAAAGAAAGAATAATTAATAGTTTAAACAGGGCACTAGATACTTTGGGTATAGATGTATCTAATTCTTTTGGGGATATTATAGAAGACAGGGGAGGTCAAATAACTTTTTCTGGTTGTGGGCAGAAGGCTCCACTAGAAGTTAAAGAGCTTTGGGATAAAGATAACTCTAAACGTCAAAAAATTGTAAATCAGATTAAAGATGAGCTTTCTGACTTTGAAATAAAAATAGGAGGAACAACTTCTATAGATATAACTCCTAAAGGTATAGATAAAGCTTATGCTATCGGTAAAATAATAGAAGTTTTGGAGTGTAAAACGGAAGACATTGTCTTTTTTGGAGACGCTTTATTTCCTGGTGGTAATGATGAGAGCGTCAAGCGAACTGGTGTTTTGACTATTTCAGTTAGTGGTCCAGAAGAGACAGCGAAGGAGATTTCTAGATATATATAGAGTTATACACAGTCACTAAAAAAGCTATTATTTGTGCTTGTTTTGTTATGATACAATATGATTATGAATACTGTACACGAGGATAGACCTTGGGGTTCATTTGATATGTTTACACACAATGAACTATCTACTGTCAAATTAATTTATGTAAATAAAGGTGAAGTTTTAAGTCTTCAATATCATCAAAATAGAGAAGAGTTTTGGAGAGTTATTCTTGGTAACCCTGAGATTACAATAGGTCAAGATAAAATTACTGCCAGCGCAGGTCAAGATTTTATTGTCCCCAAAGGTGTTAACCATAGAATAAGTGCTCCCAACGACGATGTTGTTATTCTAGAAATTTCCAAAGGTGATTTTGATGAGAATGATATAATTAGAATAGAAGATAAGTACAATAGAGTATCATGAAAAAAAATATCGCCAAGTCTAAAAAAATAACAGGAGAGCCATTAGCTGTATTTAATTTTGGAGAGTGCTCGGCGATGTTATCTAAAAATAAACTTAAGACAAAAGAGAGTTTATTTTTGTCTATAAGCAAAGATGGTCTAAATTTTTATCCTGATACAAAAAAAGTTTCAATACTAGATAAAAATAAAAAAGAAGAAAAATTATCACACTGTTATAATTTTTCTATTTCTTCTACATCTAAAGGTTTTGTTTTAACCTATATAAAAGAAGATAAAAAAGATAAAAAAATAATAGTTTGCCACTCAAAAGATGGTTATTTGTGGTCCTATAAATCAGAAATTGAAGCTTTGGATTCAGCCAGGTCCAGTCTTACTTACAACGAACATTTAGATAAATATGAATTATGGAGAGACGGGCTTTTTGTTAAAGTAAATATATCTGATTCCATATCTAAATGGAAAACCAACCCTGTTTTGTTGTTTACTTCAAGAGGAGGTAAGTTTGATGAAGATCCGATAAGTATAGTAGGTGGATTTAAAACAGAGAGAGGCACATTATTATTTTATGATTCATCTTTACATAATAAAAATAAAGTTTTGTTACAGATGGGGGCCGTATTGATTGACAAAGATAACGATAAAAGGCTCCTTTGGAGAGGGGATGATCCAGTAATTCAATCAATAATAGAAACCTCAAATAAAAATTCTAAACTTGTTTGTTTGGGTATAGTAATTTCAAATCAGAAAATAAACGCTTATTGGCTTTTGGACAACTCTTCTTTAATTGTTGTATCCGTACCTATAATATTTAGAGATGTTTTAATTCCTCACATTAAGACAGCTGAAGTTTTAAAGAGATGTATCTTAAACCCAATAATGCAACCACATCCTGATAATGAATGGGAGTCAGAAGCTGTCTTTAATCCAGCTGTTTTTTCAGATGAGGAAGGAGTTATTCATGTTTTATATAGAGCCATGGGGGGAGATGGTATATCTAGGGTTGGTTATGCTCAAAGTTTAGATGGGGTATCTTTTGCAAAAAGATTAGATTATCCAGTTTTTGAACCATCTTTGGGTTTTGGTTTGCCTGATAGAAAAATATATAAAGGTCCTATCGGATATCATCCAGCATATTATACTTCTGGTGGGGGCTGGGCCGGAGCTGAAGATCCAAGAGCGGTAAAAATAGGGGATAGGATCTATATGATTTATGTGGCTTTTGAGGGTTGGTATTCTGTTAGGATAGCCATTACTTCAATAAGTAATGAGGATTTTAAAAAAGGAAATTGGAGATGGAAAAAACCTGTTTTAATATCTCCTCCAGGTGAAGTTCATAAGAATTGGGTTTTGTTTCCTGAGAAAATAAATGGTAAGTATGCGATACTTCATGGAATTTCTCCAAAAATACTTGTTGACTATGTGGATAATCTAGATGAATTTGATGGAACAAAATATATAAAAAGTTCTCCTCCTAAAGGTGGAAGGGAAAAATACTGGGATAACAAAATGCGTGGAGCCGGACCTCCTCCTCTTAAAACTTCTTTAGGTTGGCTTTTGTTTTATCATGCTATGGATAAGTTTGATCCAAATAAGTATAAGCTAGGTGCTATGATTCTTGACTTAGAAGATCCAACAAAAATTCTCCATAGATCACCTAGACCAATTCTTTCTCCTGATATGCATTATGAAAATGATGGCAAACCTGGTGTTGTTTATAATTCTGGGGCAACAATAAAAGATGATGATCTGTATATATACTACGGAGGAGGAGATAAGGTTATTTGTGTAGCAACAACAAAGTTACATGATTTATTAAATTATTTAGTTAATGAGCCAGAAGAAACTTATAGTTTAAAAAAAGTTTCTGAAAGAATGATATAATACAAAAATGTTTGTCGTAAAAAGAAATCAAAAAAATCCATTACTAGGTCCACAAAAAGGTCATTCTTCTGAAGGTTATGCTGTGTTTAATGCTAATCCTGTTTTGGTTGGTTCTAATATAGAAATATTATATAGGGCCCAGTCTTTACCAGAAAAAGTGGGGAGTGATGTATTTTCTCTTTCTACTATAAGTAAAGCAACTAGTCGTGACGGTATTAATTTTAAAAATAGAGAACAGTTTATTTTTCCAGAAGAAAAATGGGAAAGATTTGGTTGCGAAGATCCTAGGGTGACTAAAATTGGTTCCAAATATTATACTTTCTATACTGCATTATCTGTTCACCCTTTTTCTGCTCAAGGAATAAGAGTTGGTTTGGCTATCAGTAAAAATTTAAAAAAAGTTGATGAAAAACATCTCATAACTCCTTTTAATGCAAAGGCCATGACTCTTTTTCCGGAAAAGATAAATGGTAAATACACGGCTCTTTTAACTGTTCATCCAGATATGCCTCCTTCTTTTATTGCTTTGGCTCAGTTTAACAAAATAGAAGAAATATGGTCAGAAGAATTTTGGAATAAGTGGTATAAAAATTTTGAAAAATACGTTCTTAATATACCAAAAAAACCAGGTGATCATGTAGAAATAGGTTCTTGTCCTATAAAAACCAAACACGGATGGATTTTAGTTTACGCTCATATTCAAAACTACTTATCTTCTCATAAAATATTTGGTATAGAGTGTCTTCTTTTGGATCTTAAGAATCCATTAAAAGTTATAGGTAAAACAAGAGGTCCTATTTTGGTTCCAGAAGAACAATATGAAATATATGGAACTGTTCCAAATACTATATTTCCAAGTGGTGCAATTATTAAAAATAAAGATCTATATATTTATTATGGTTCAACTGATACAACAATATCATTGGCAACAGTTTCTTTAGATCTACTCATAGAATCGATGAGGTTTCCTTATGATGAAGATGGATTTAAGAGATTAACCAAAGGACCGTTAATTGTTCCAAGAAAGGGTATTTCTTGGGAAGAGAAAGCTATTTTTAATCCTGCTTGTATAGATATAGATAAAAAAATTAGTATTTTGTATAGAGCAATGTCCAACGATAACACCTCTGTCATTGGTCTTGCTGAAACTAAAAATGGAACCAAAGTAGATTATATTGGAGAAAAACCTATATACGAACCGAGAGAGTATTTTGAAGAAAAAAGAGTCCCTGGGGGTAATTCTGGTTGTGAGGATCCAAGACTTACCCAAATAGGCAATATGATATATATGTATTACACAGCTTATAATGGCATAACTCCACCATCTGTTGCCATGTCTTCTATATCCAAGAAAGATTTTATTAAAAGAAATTGGAATTGGTCAAAACCAGTCTTGGTTACAGCTGATGGAGTAGATGATAAAGATGGTTGCTTACATCCAGAGTTAATTAAAGGAAAATACATGCTTTATCATAGAGTCAGTGGGTACATCTGTGTAGATTATGGAAAAACTCCTGCTTTTACAGAAAGAAATTCCTTTAAAAATATACCTTTGTTGCTTCCAAGAAAGGGAATGTGGGATAGTAAAAAAGTTGGAATATCTGCTCCTCCTATAAAAACTAAAAAGGGTTGGTTACTTATTTATCATGGTGTTTCAGAAGATTCTGTTTATAGGGTGGGAGCTGCTTTGCTAGACCTTAAAGACCCAACTATTGTTTTATCTAGAACAACAGACCATATTTTTGAACCTATAGATAAGCATGATCTTGTTGGTCAGGTTAATAATGTTGTATTTCCTTGTGGGGCTGTTTTGAGAGATGGAAAAATATTTATGTATTATGGTGGAGCGGATTCTGTAATAGATGTGGCCGAGATAAAGCTAGATGATCTTTTAAAGGCCCTTATCTAGTATCTTCTATAGATAGACTGTATTTTGTTCCTATAATCATAACAGCACCGATGATTATAAAAACATATTGGATTGGTAAGAATTGAAAAGATAGTGTTGCTACTACAGGAGCAACTATAAAAGAAAGAGGTCTAGCTATTCTATAAAAACTAATAATATTTGTTTTATCTTGGTTAACTTGTTTAAAGAAATAACTGTCTGATGTTATTTCTACAATACTTGCACCTACTCTTGATATAAAGAGTATCCCAGCCCAGACAAAAAATATTTTAATGCTAATGAAGCTCATAACAATGGTAGAAAGACCAATAATCAGAAGACCTATAGTTAAGAATTCTTTCTCTCCATATTTGTTGTCTGCCAAATTGCCAACAGGTATTTCAAATAAAACAAAAGGTAGAAGCATTATTGTGAACATTACACCTATTTCTGACCATTCAAAACCTATGTATTTATGTAAATATAAAGGCATATAAACTATCATATATGCATAAAAAAACTGTAATAAGAAATAGATAATAAAAATATTAAATATTTTTTTGTTAGCCAGGTATTCTCTTAAAGTCTCTTTTATTAATATATGGGCTTGGGTAGAATCTTTGTAGTTTCTGAAAAATTTGCGAATAAAAAAATATAAAGGAACAAGAAATACAAAAGACAGTAGGTAGACTCTTAGATAAATATCATCAACCACTAAAAATGAAACTATTGTTGGAGAGACAACCAAGGTTATGTTTGCTGCTGTAAGGTATATTCCTCTTATATTACCAGTATCTTCTTCTTTCGTGGAGACACTTTCTAAAAAAACATCTAGGTTAAACAATATAAGAGGGGTCATAATTTGAGTTAGTACAAAGTAAAAACCTATTAGAAAATGATTTGTGGATAATACCAAACCCAATATTGATATAGCTTCAACTATGATGGCAAATATAGCAGTCTTATAATTTCCTATTTTGTTTAATATTTTTGAAATATTAAGGAGGAGTAATATGTTTATTACAGACCCTATAATATACAATGTACTTATCTGGTTTTCAGAAAAGAATTTATCTAGAAATGATGAATTGACGTATATAACTAAGTAATAGTGGAAAGATAATAATATATGAGAAAAGAATACAGCATTAAGCAATTTACTTTGTCTTAATATAGAGACAATTTTTTCCATACCATATTATTGTATCTTAAAAATTATCTAGACTCCAAGTATAACGGGGATAACAATAGGTTTTTTAGCTGTTTTTTGGAAAAGATATCTACCAACATTATCTGATACTGTAGCTTTTACAAAATCAAAATTGATAGGATTCATTCCTTTTGTTGTGTCTTCTACTGTTTTCTTGATAATAAGTCTTGCTTGTTGTAGTAGTTCTTGAGATTCTCTCAGGTAAACAAAACCTCTAGAAATTATGTCTGGTGATTTTTTCAATTTTCCAGTTTTAGTATTTATGCTTGCAATAATAACAAACATACCGTCCTGAGCTAGCATTTTTCTATCTCTCATAACCAATTCTTGAACATCGCCAATAGAAAATCCATCTACCATAACAATCCCTCCAGGAGCTTGTTCTTTTAACCTTACAAATTTCTTACCTTCATCTTGTATTTCCAGTATTGTTCCGTTGTCCGGAACTATTATGTTTTCTGCTGGCATACCTATACTTTTTGCCAAATCTTCATGTTGTCTAAGCATATAATGACTTCCGTGCATTGGCATAAAGAACTTCGGTTTTATTTTTTTGTGTAACCACTCTAATTCACCTCTGTTTCCATGTCCTGTAGAGTGAATGTAAACATCTGATGATCTGTAGTGAATTATTTTAGCTCCTTGTCTTGCTAAGTTGTCTTTAAGTTTCTGAACAGATTTTTCATTACCAGGAATAATAGAAGAAGATAGTAGTATTGTATCTCTTGGTGTAATTTTAAAATACTTATGTGTCTTGTTAGACATTCTCATAAGGGCAGCAAATTCATCTCCCTGTGCTCCAGTAGCCAAAACAACAATTCTGTCTGGAGGATAGTTTTCCATTTCTTCTAGAGTAATAATTGTTTCTTTCTTTGCTTTTAGTATTCCAACATGTCTGACTATTTCAATGTTGTTTTTCATGCTTCTACCTTCAACAACAACTTTTTTGCCATATTTTTCGGCTATCATTATAATTTTCATTATACGTTCTAGCTGAGAGGCAAAAGTTCCTATAATAAGCCTTCCTTTTATATCTCTTATTATTTGTTCCAAGTTTTCATGAACAAGTCTTTCTGGTGTTGAAAATCCTGGGTGGTCTACGTTTGTTGAGTCCATCATTAAGAACAAAACATTCTCATTTTCAAAACGAGAGTATTCTTTTTCTTCGGCCTCTGTTGGAATTCCATCAACATGGTCTAGTTTAACATCTCCTGGTGTAACCAGAGATCCATAAGGTGTATCTATAATAACTCCCATAGAATCTGGTATGGTGTGGGTTACAGAAAAGAATCTAACTTTTAATTTACCCAACATTATAGTGTCTTCTTTTTCTACTACCCTTATGTCTAAAGATGGTAAGTGGGGGAACTCTTCTTGTCTTTTTTTAACCATTATACTAGTTAGAGCTCTCGTATATAGAGGAGGATTTCCTATCCTATCCATTATATAAGGTATTCCACCGATGTGATCTAGGTGACCATGAGTAATAATAACTCCTCTAATTTTATCTTGTCTCTCTTCTAGATATTTTGTATTTGGCAAAATATAGTCTACTCCAGGAGTGTCATCATCTTTAAATTGAAAACCCATATCAAGAACAATAATATCGTCTTTATACTCTATCATTGTCATATTCTTACCGATTTCCTCCACTCCTCCTAATGGAATTATTCTTATGTTATCTCCAGCATTAGGTATTATGTCATTGCTTTTTTTTGTCATCTTAAGAGGAATACTTCTTGAGTAAGATCTTTTACCCAGGCTTCTTCTACTAGGTGTTCTAGACATTCTGTTTGTTTCTTGTGTTCTTGTATTTTCCATATTTTTTGGTTATTTATAAATTTTTTATTGTGCAAATATTTTCCAAACACTATTTGTTTCTATATACCATTTATCAATTTGATTAAATCTTTCAGAAGGTGTGGTTAGTTGACTTAGTTTTATATTAGAAACATCTTTGGGTGTTAGGTATATAAAGTATGGGGTGTAAATAAATATTGCTGGATTTTCTTTTGTTATTTCTTCTGTAAATTGATTGTATAAGGCTTCTTTCTCTTCTTCTCTTACTGTCACTCTAATATTTTCTAATATCCTATCTACTCTGGAATTTGTATACATAGATATATTTAATCCCGGATCATTTCTTTGAGATGAGTGCCAGAAAGGGTATAGATCCATATCTTTTCCAATAATTGTTCCAAAAAGAAGAGCATCGTATTTTCGTGGTTTTATTATGTTTTGAGTTAGATCGGTTGGTTCAAATATTTTTATATCTACCAAAACTCCAATTTTTTGCCACTGACTTTGTATAAGTTGAGCAGCTAATTTTAAATCTGGGGAAGCCGATGTTGAAATGGAGAAAACTAATTTTGTTGTGTCGCCTCCAGATGTTCTTTCCAAAATTCCGTTTTCATCTTCTGTCCACCCACCTTTGGAAAGCAATTCTTTTGCTTTTTCTATATTTTCTTCACTAAATGTATATTGTTCGTCTTTTTCTTTTGGGGGTATAGGATTATTTATTTCTGTTCCATAACCATTCAAAACAGAATTTATAATTTCTGTTTTGTTTGTAGCAATATTTAAAGCTTCTCTAACTTCTGGTCTTAACAAGGCTGGAGCAGAATTTTGATTGAAAAATATTCCAAATACCCTAGAAAGGGGGGTTGTCTTTAGACTTCCTTCAGGTATTTTTATTTCAGATAGTTTTTGAGGGGAAATGCCATATAGAGAAGCAATATCTCCTTTGTTATATGCTTCTATTAAATCTATTTCGTTTGTAAATGCTTTTATGTTTATTTTGTTTATAAAAGGTCTGCCTGATGCATAGTCTTTAAAAGAGACAAGTCTGTATTCTTTTGGTAAACCTCCACTGCTGTATATTGTTGAGTCTATTTTGTATGGACCTGAACCAATAGGATTTATATTAAACTGACTAAAAGGGAATTCTTCGCTACTTGCTCCCTCCCAAATATGTTTAGGGAGTATGCCTATGGTTGCATTTTGTATAAACGGTGAATATGCTTGTCTTAGTATAAATTGGATTGTTTTTTCATCTATTTTGTTTATTTCGACACTTTCCCAACTAGTTCTACGTGGGCTTTTTATTATAGGATCCTTTGTTTTTTCAATCGTAAATATTATGTCATCTACTGTCACAGGTTTTCCATCATGAAAATAAATTTCATCTTTTAGAATGAAAGTATAAATCTTTCCATCCTCACTTATTTCATAGCTTTGAGCTAGATCAGGAACAAGATTACCTTCCACATCTATCTTAATTAGACCAGAGTATATGAGAGATGTTAAATCTCTATCTATGTCTGATACTGCTAAAACAGGATTAACAAATCTTGGAGAACCTACAATACCTTCTGTAAATTGACCTCCATATGTTGGGATTTTTACCAAGAAAGATTCATTAACTCTCCATAACATTGTAAAACTACTTAGCGCAAATATGGCGATCAGCGCATAAAAAATAACCTTTTCAGTCAGAGAAAAAGAAGAAACAGTTTTAGAGACAGTTTCTGAATAAGGAATTTTCCACTTTCTTTTTATAATCGCCAGAAACGATTCTTTGTTCACAAAATTTAAAAAGCTTTAAGGGCTTATTAGTTATTTATTCTTATAATAGAAGTAAACTAAAAGAAGAAACAGCAAGAAGTATAGCCACTACTATAGTAGCTATAAACATGAATTTTTCAGGACCTCTTTTTGTATGTAGACCAGAAGAGAAACCGTCACCACCTCCAAAAGCACTACCTAATCCGGCTTCGGATTGTTGTAGGAGAATGCCTCCGATAAGAAGAAGAGACAATACTATCTGTACATACGAAATAATATGAGTAATACTCATGACTTATATAGTATAACTAAATTACAAAAATAAGCAAATTAGTTATAGTTGACTTGTAAACTATCTGTCATTATACTAATAGAGCATTGGGTTTTTTATAAGATTAATTTATTTTAAAGGTATGAAAAAATCGGTAAAAAAAGATAATTCCAAGAATGGTGGGAATATCATGCCTCTTGGAAATCGTGTACTTATAAAACCATTTACTAAAGAAGAATTAGAGAAGAAAAATTCATTTGGAATTATTCTTCCTGACTCTGGCTCAAAAGAAAAATCAGAACAAGGTAAGGTGTTGGCGGTTGGTCCAGGTGTTTTTGATGATGGAAAACTTGTTCCTATGACAGTAAAAGTTGGTGATGTTGTAGCTTTTTCAAAATATGGCTATGATGATATAACTTTTGAAGGAGAAGAACTCTATCTTATAAAAGAAGAAAATATATTAGCTATTTTAAAATAAAGGTATGGCAAAACAAATTATTTTCAATGAAGAAGCTAGAAAAGCTTTAAAAAGAGGTATAGATCAAGTTGCTGATGCTGTAAAGGTAACTATTGGTCCAAAAGGTAGAAATGTTGTTTTGGAAAAATCTTTTGGTGCTCCTACCATAACTAACGATGGTGTTTCTATTGCTAGGGAAATAACTCTGAAAGATAAAGTTGAAAATATGGGAGCTGAGATTATAAAAGAAGTTGCCAACAAAACAAATGATACTGCAGGGGATGGAACAACTACTTCTGTTGTATTAACTCAAGCAATAGTAGGTGAAGGGATGAAGCATACAAATATGGGTTTGGCAGTTTTGGGTATTAGATCTGGTATGGAATCTGCAATGAAAGATGTAGTTGATGCTTTAAAAGGTTTATCAAAACCAATAAAAACAAAAGAGGAAATAAAACAAGTGGCTACAATTTCTGCCGAATCTGAAGAATTAGGCAAAATCATAGCTGATACTATAGATAAGGTGGGTAAAGATGGGGTTGTAACAGTAGAAGAATCTCAAGTATCAGGAGTAGAGTCTGAAGTGGTAGAAGGACTTGAATTTGATAAGGGTTATATTTCTCCTTATATGATAACCAATACAGACAGAATGGAGGCAGAATATAAAGACGTTCCTGTTTTGGTTACGGATAAGAAAATATCTCTTATAAAAGATGTGCTTCCTTTGCTTGAAGGTTTGGCTAAATCTGGCAAAAAAGAACTTGTTATTATTGCTGATGATGTAGACGGAGAAGCTCTTACCACATTTATACTAAACAAACTAAGAGGAGGATTTAATATTTTGGCCATAAAGGCTCCTGGTTATGGTGACAGAAAGAAAGATATGCTTTCTGATATTGCAACAGTTTTGGGTGCAACAGTTGTCTCAGATGAAGTTGGATTAAAACTTGAAACAGTAGATCTAAATGTTTTAGGTAAGGCAAATAGAATTGTTTCTACAAAAGACAGTACTGTCATTGTTGGTGGTAAAGGTAAAAAATCTGAAATAGAAGCAAGAGTAAATCAATTAAAGAAACAAAAAGAAACTGTATCTGGAAAATTTGATAAAGAAAAAATAGAAGAAAGAATCGCTAAACTTTCTGGGGGAGTTGCTGTTATAAAAGTTGGTGCAGTGACTGAAACAGAAATGAAATATTTGAAACTAAAAATAGAAGATGCTGTTAATGCAACAAAAGCAGCTATAGCAGAGGGTATTGTGGCCGGAGGAGGAGTTGCTTTGGTCAAGGCATCTAATTTGGTTAGAGTAAAATTTGAAAAGACAAAAGAAAATATCGCTCCAGATTTCCGTGCTGGATACGAAATAATTCTAAATGCTTGCGAAATGCCTCTAAGACAGATTGCTATAAACTGTGGCAAAGGGGATGGTTCTATTATCTTGGAAAAAGTTAAAGAGGGTAAAGGTAATAGTGGCTATGATGCTTTGAAAGATAAAATTGTAGATGATGTTTTCCTAGAGGGGATAATAGATCCTTTGAAAGTAACAAGAACAGGACTTCAAAATGCAACTAGCGCTTCAGCTATACTTTTGACAACAGAAGTAGCAATAGCAGAAGAACCAAAAGAGGAAAAACCACAAATGCCAGATATGGGTGGTATGGGGTACTAAAAATTTAAAAATCAACCCCGTAGTGAATTTTGACAGATATCTAGACACTCCAAAGGAGTAAGGTCAAAATCTTCTACTACGGGGTTGATTTTTTATTTAAAGTATGCTATAATAGTAGGTAGGAGAATTGTTGTGAAAATCACACTTTTGATCGTTCTTTTCATCTTTTTTACCGGTTTTGCTCTGGCAGGTCCGGTATGTGTTGATGTGCCTCCGATGACAATCCCATCGCCGCCGATCTGTACAGATGCGCCCGGGCTGGGGGACGTAATCATCCTTCCGGACTCGGCAGATTTCATTGCCAGGGTTTGGTGGGAAGACCTCAACGCCCAGGTAGATGGTACCTCAGTGTTTGACTTACCTGGAGACGGGGATGTTGATGATGGACTAATTACCATCATTGGTAACTGGCTTGCTAGGACAATGACAATGTTTTGGTCAAGTCCAAACTTGGACTTGGCCGTGTACCTCAACACAATATCTCCTGTGGGATATGAGACACAGGGGATTAGTAGGGAGTCAGACGCTCCCTATGGAGTTGTGTTGAGTGTACCTTGGGTTCCCGGTGAGGAGCTTGTGCTCCAAAACAGGGTGACCTATAAGAACATAAATGACATCTGGTACACTGGTCCTGGCGAACGGAATGTTGACGGCAAAAGGCATGCTATTGTAGATATGGTAACAATTCCGGTTGAGGAGCCGGAGGAGCCGGAACCAATTCCGGAACCCTCAACATTCCTTCTCATTGGAGGAGGACTTATGGCGACGGCAATGATTCGTCGCAGGCAAAAAAGGGAAGCCTAAAAGCTTCCCAAAACACAAACTAGGGCAAGGACACAGTTCCTTGCCTTTTTTCTTATAAATTTTATAAATATAAAAAGTGGATAAAGGTACTTGCTTTTTTTATTGAAGTATGGTAGAAAGATGGGGCTTAGTTCTTTGACTTTTGAAGAGGGAAATTTGGAGGTTTTTAAAAAATCGTCAAATTTCCCTCTTCAAAAAAATTCAAAAGAGAGGGTAGGAGGAAAAAATGAACCATTTCAAGGTTCTTTTTGGGGTGTTGTTGGTCTTTGCGTTGATGGTGCTGCCGGCGTCGGCAGCAACAATTACCATCAATTCTGGTGACGGGATTGGTGAGACAATGGATGTTTCTCATCTGGGTTGGGTTGGAGTGAATCCTGTTGTCCTTAACTCGATTCCTGGACCATGGGGCTCGCTTCCTGGTGCAAGTTGGGTGTCTTACGCCCAGACCGGGTTGAATGGCATCGTCGCGCCCAACACCAATGATGTGAATTCACCTACGGCGGTTCTGTATGAGTCTTTCTTTCTCCCATATGGGGATAATGAAGGAAGCATTACGGTAGGCGCCGATGACACAGCATCAGTCTATCTCGTCAATGCAATGAATCCGCTCGGCCTACTTTTGTGGGCTGCAAACTGGGTCCAGGACTCGACCTGTGCGGCTGGTCCGATTGCTTGTGAGCAACCGGAGTTCAAAACTTTGCTCCTGAACAATACCCAATTGGTGCAAGGGAATAACACAATCAAAGTTAACCTGTACCAGAGGGCAGGCTATTCGTTCGGGGGTATCGTATCCGGAGAAATCGAATCTGTTCCTGAACCAACAACCATGGCTCTCATGGGCATTGGCCTTCTGGCCCTTGGTGGCGTCTTTCACCGCCGGCGACAGCAGAACAATCAATAGCCACTTTCGACGACCGCGACTCTTTTTGTTCTTTTGCGCAGACGAACACACTTTGTGTGATCGCCTGCGCTTTTTTTATTATAAAAATTTATATATATGGTATAATGAAGTGCGTTAATCCTAATTAATTAAATATCATGACTTTCTTATATATATTATTAGCAGTAGTAGTTGTTTTGTTTGTTTGGTTTATTGCTGCATACAATGGTTTTATAAAAATGATAACCAGAGCAAAAGAAGCTTGGGCAGATATAGATGTTCAACTGAAACGTCGTTATGATCTTATTCCAAACCTTGTAAACACGGTCAAAGGTTACGCTACTCACGAGAGCTCTACATTTGAAAAGATTACAGAAGCTAGAACTTCTGCTATGAATGCCGGTTCTATAGAAGAAAAAGGTAAAGCAGAAAACATGCTTTCTGGAACATTGAAGAGTCTTTTTGCTGTTGCTGAAAATTATCCAGAACTAAAAGCCAATACAAATTTCTTGGAGCTTCAAAGGGAGCTATCTGATACTGAAAACAAGATTCAGGCTTCTAGAAGATTTTACAATACAAATGTAAGAGACCTAAACATTGCTGTAGATTCTTTCCCTAAAAATATAGTGGCAAATATCTTCAAATTTGGAAAAATGGAATTCTTTGAACTTGAGGCTGGAGAAGAGGCTGCAAGACAACCAGTAGAGGTAAAGTTTTAGTTAAATCATGGCTTCGCTTTATAAAAATTATGATTCAAATATAAGAAAGACTTGGGTTTTGATGTCTTTGTTTTTTATCTTTGTTATTTTTATTGGGTGGGGATTTAGTTATTTTTATTCAGCTCCAGAAATTCTTTATTTTGCCGTTGGGTTCAGTATTATAATGAACTTTTTTAGTTATTGGTTTTCTGACAAAATAGTTTTGTCTATGTCTGGAGCTAAGGAGGTTTCTAGAGATAGTCACAGAGAGTTGTGGAATATTACAGAAAACTTAGCTATTACAGCCGGACTTCCAATGCCAAAGTTATACATAATAAATGATTCTTCTCCGAATGCTTTTGCTACTGGTAGAAATAAAGAACATAGTGCAGTTGCTGTCACTTCTGGGTTATTACAAATTTTAGATAAGACAGAAATTGAAGGGGTTATTGCTCATGAGCTGGCTCATATAGGTAATAGAGATATTTTACTTCAAACTGTTGTGGTTATTCTCGTTGGTTTTGTTGCTTTGCTTGCAGATATTTTTATTAGATCAAATATGTTTGGAGGTAGAGATAACAATAGAGATGGTAGAACAGGATTAATACTTTTGCTTGTGGGTATTGCTTTGTCTATACTTACACCGATTGTTGCAACCATAATTCAGCTTGCTATTTCTAGAAAAAGAGAGTTTTTGGCAGACGCTACCGGAGCACTACTTACAAGATACCCTGAGGGACTAGCTAGTGCTTTGGAGAAAATTTCTTCTTATGGACAAGGATTAAGAAAAGCCAACAATGCTACGGCTCATATGTATATAGCAAATCCATTTGGAGCTAAGGCTAGAAAAGGTTTGCATAAACTTTTTATGACCCACCCTCCTGTAGAAGAAAGAGCAGCGGCACTTAGAGGATTAAAGATAGAATAAAAATATGAAAGAAAATTTTGATATTGTAGATTTACCAGAAAACAAAGAAGAAAGTATGGATGACACAGAAGTATCTTTTGCATCTGTTGATAAAATTTTGGAAGAAAACAAAAACCTGAGATCTGCTATAGAAGAATTAAATGCTCAGTTAAAGAAATTAGATCCTAGTTATCAAAATGAAATAATAGAAAAACTTTTAGAAGAAAATGAATCCTTAAAATATGACAAAGTTACTGGTCTTAGAAGAAGAGATTTTGTAGAAGATATTGTCAGCAGACATTTAAATAAGATTAAAGAGCATAAAGAAAATAATTTTGAGAGAAGAAAAGAAGATGAAGGTTTTGAAGATCTAAGTGTTATCTTTATTGACCTTGATCACTTTAAGTCTATAAATGATACTTTTGGTCATGATGTTGGTGATGAAGTTTTAAGAAAAGTTTCTCAAACTTTAAAAGATTCTGTAAGAGAGAATGATGTTATATGTAGATGGGGAGGTGAGGAAATAGTAGTGGTTTTATTTGGGGCCGGAGAGAAAGATGCCGTCAATAAAGCAAAAACTCTCAAGAAATCGATTGAAGATTTGTCTTTTTCAGAAGAAAAACTCAAAGTCACAGCAAGTATGGGTGTTTCTTCTTCGGAATATGATTTGGAGCTAGATTCTCTTATCAAAAAAGCTGATTTAGCGGTTTATCACGCCAAAGGTAGAGGTAGAAATTTGGTGGTAGGGTATAGTGAATTAGAAAGTTAATATTTTTATTATGAACATAACACAACCAATACACAAAGAACTTCATAGGATTGTTACAACAACAATTATTTATAATGAAGGAAAATATTTAATTACCAAAAGAGCTCCAACTAAAAAAGTTCATCCAAACAAGTGGACTGTGCCTGGGGGCGGACTTGAAGTAGATGACTATATAAATACACCACCTAGTACAGAAGGCGCTCCTCAGTGGTATGGAGCATTGGAGAAATCTTTGAGAAGGGAAATACAAGAAGAAGTTGGACTGGAGATAGAAAAACCAGAGTTTCTGGTAGATCTTACTTTTATTCGCCCAGACGGAATACCTGTTATTGTCTTTAGTTATTTTGCAAAATATATCTCAGGTGAAGTAAGGCTAGACGAAGATTCTGTGGATTTCAAATGGGTGACAGTAGAAGAAGCAAAAAACTATGATCTTATCGATGGTATTTGGGAAGAAATTCGAGACGTAGATGAGATTTTGAGTAAAAGAAAGTAAATTTTTCCTACAAATAACTATCAAAATATATAGCATGACAAGTGTAGCCCCCTGGATTTTTCAATAAATAATCCTGGTGGTATTCTTCTGCTTTTGTAAAAGATTTAAAAGGTTCAAGTGTTGTTACTACCGGATTTTCCCATCGTCCAGATTTGTTTACTATATCAATAAAATCTAAAGCCTCTTTTTTCTCCTCTTGGTTGTTATAGAATATAACTGATCTATAAGATGTTCCAATGTCATTACCTTGTCTGTTTAATGTTGTAGGGTTATGTATCTGAAAAAAGAAATCTAAAATATTTCTTAAAGAAGTTTGTTCTGTGTCGTATTCTATTTCTACAACTTCAGCATGTCCTTCATGGTTTTCATAAGTTGGGTTTGAAACAACTCCTCCAGAATATCCAACGGTTGTATTTATTACCCCTTTTTGTTTTCGAATTAGATCTTGCAATCCCCAAAAACAACCACCTCCTAGTACTATTTTTTTAATCATATTTTTATTTTCCAGGTATAAATTTCATTGATATAGAGTTTACACAATGTCTAATATTTTTTTCTGTAAAACCTTCTCCTTCGAATACGTGACCCAAATGTCCTCCGCATTTTGCACAGGTTATTTCGGTTCTTTTTCCGTCAGAGTCCAGAGTTTTTTTAATTGCACCTGGTATTTCATCATCAAAACTAGGCCAACCGCAATTAGATTCAAATTTATCTTTAGAGTTATAAAGAGGAGATTCACATTGTCTACAAACATATACTCCAGTTTCTTTATTATTTACATATTCACCAGAAAAAGGAGCTTCTGTTCCTTTATCTATTATTATTCTTTTTTCTTCGTCTGTTAGTTTATTCATTTTATTATTTTATATTTTATTTAAATTTATATCTATATTGTCAGTAGATTATAATTTAACAATATCCAGATTAGACCTACAGATATCAAAAGTCTCTGTATTATTCCGTGTTCAAGTCTAAGATACTTGGTTTTTGAAAGACTGAAAAATATCGAAACTATGCCAGATAATATCAAAAACATTATATGGATTTCTCTTATAGAACCTTTGGTTTTTATTACAAAAAATACCATAGTTACAGCCAAGATAATTCCAGAAAAATAAGCTAAGCTAGAATGGATAACATCGTAAGTTTTTTTCAAAAAATCTTTTTCATCTTTGGTTGTGGTAGAAAATATTCCTGAAAAGATCATGCTTAGTCCATAAATAATCATTAGGAAATCTGTTTTATAAAAATTATTTGTTTCTATGGATTTAATAAAAAATCCAAGAGTAATAAATAAACCAAAAAATATAAAACCAAACCTCATTATCCAAGCCCGTTGGTATCCTTGTATTGCCAGGTCACTAAGGGTTTTTTCCTGCCATCTATAATTTTTGGGTGTGTAATTTTGAGCAACAATAGTCAAAAGTATAAAAAATAAAACTCCAATATTTATAAAATCTGTGTAATGTGTAAAAAAATTTATCATTTGAAATTATCTATGAGGACAACCCGCCCAACAACAGGGTCTACGTTTACCAGACAAGATATCACTTTTTGCTCTTTCTAGTCTTTTTAATCTAGTCTCTTTCTTTTTTGCGGAGGTTATCCAACAAATCCACTCATTTTTAGCTAGAGGTGTAATAGTACCCCAATTATTTTTTAAGGACTCTGAAGATTTTATTATTTTTTGAAGATCACTTGGTGTTTTATGGGGTATGTTTAGTGTTTTTTTAAACATAAAAACATTTTACCATATAAAATTTGAGACATCTTGTTAATTTATAGTATACTCATTTTGTTTGGAGGGTTCGCATAGCGGTCTAGTGCGCTCGCTTGGAAAGCGGGTAAGGTTTAACGACCTTCAGGAGTTCGAATCTCCTACCCTCCGCCAAGATTAGAAAGTGTAAATTTGAAGAATAATAAATCTATTGTATAATAATTTTATATAAAAATAAAATAAAATTATGGAACCAAATAAACAAGGAGATACTTATAGTTATAAAGGTTGGTTAAATTCAGATAGTTTTTGGAAAAGAGCTTTTGCAATCTATGGTTATATGTTGGTGGCTGGTTTAGTTATTACTATACCAATATACATTATTATGTTTGCTGTAATATTTGGGGTTGCAGGATCATTTATTCCAATGCAATAAACAAATTAAAAACTCGCTTTGTTGCGAGTTTTTAATTTGTTTATTTATTTA
>CAZKCA010000004.1:0-546 GCA_964551495.1 uncultured Candidatus Saccharibacteria bacterium | reverse complement strand
TTTGTTGTTGTTTTTGTTGAGTAATAAAAGCTTTTATTTGTTCAGAAACTTCTGTCAAAGGAGGGATTTCTGCGTTTATAGTTTTTTCCTGTTCATACAGTGTGTTTACTTCTTCATCTGTAACTGTAATAGAAGAAAAATCTACTTTTTGTGTTATGTATGAGTTTATTAGTAGGTCATTTGCAACATCCTTTTTTAGTTGTTCTTCGGTGATCCCTTGCAAAACTAAAGCTTGTTGATAAGCAGCATCATCTTGAAACTGTCCTTTGATTGAAGAAAGTTGTGTGTTTACTTCTTCATCTGTAACTGTTATCTGAGCTTTAGTAGCTTCTTGTTTAATAAGCTCTGCAGATATAAGTGATTCAAGAGCCTGTGTCTCTACTTGTTTTCTTGTTGCTTCATCTAGTGTAGATAAGTCTTGTCCAGAAGTCAGTCTTTTTTCTGCGTCGTCTAGATTTTGTCTAGTTATTTCTTGTCCATTAACTTTTGCTACAACTTCTGCATTTACTTTGTTGTTTGAGGTGTAGTACCATCCGCCAAATATAG